>JBHIBI010000282.1:0-1503 GCA_046758985.1 Dehalococcoidia bacterium | reverse complement strand
AGGCAGAGACGGTGCTGAAGCAGAGCGGAATGGCCCTGATCCCTCTGGGCAGCGTAGAGCAGCACGGTCCCCACCTACCCTGCGGTACCGACTATCTGGCCATTCTGGCCATCACCCGGCGAGCTGCCCAGCAGCTCCAGGCCCTCCTTGTCCCCCTGGGTCCCCTGGGGGTAACACCCTTCCACATGGCCTTCGCTGGTACCGTCACGCTGCGGTCCCAGACCCTCATCAGCCTGCTGGAGGATGTCTGCACCAGTCTCGTTCACCACGGGGCGAAGAAGCTGGCCCTTGTCAACTGGCACGAGGGTAACACCGCCGCCATGAACCTAGCCGCCACGGCGGTGCGACAGCAGCACGACATACGCCTGGTCGTCGTTCAGGCCTGCTACATCGCCGAGGAGCTCTTCGGCCGGGAGGTGGGCCTGACCCACGGCGGTACCCTGGAGGCCCTGGGCGTCCTGGCGTGCCATCCCGAGCTAGTACACCTGGAGCGGGCCACCAACCCCTCCCCCATGGAGCACGCCGCCCGGCTGGACGCTCTGCGCCGGCGCAGAACCAGCTACCCCATCCTTGGCGACATCCGCCAGATGTACCCTACGGGGTGGTACGGCCCCCACGTGGAGGTGACGCCGGAGAGGGCAGAGCAGTTCCTGGAGGGGGTGGCAGAGGCGGTAGCCCGGCAGGTCCGGGAGACCCTGGCAGCCCTGGAGGGCCCCTCCTAAGACAACCTGCGGATCTGAAGCTCCTGCCTGCGTGCCCAACGGCTTACGTTGCCCGTCGCTGCCGTTGCCTCACCTTCCAGTCGGTGTAGCCGATGCCGATGAGCAGCACCTCCACGTTGAACACCACCACCAGGCTCACCCCCGCCACAAAGCCATAGAACACCTCACCGGAGACGCTGGTGAAGGTGTGCAGGCGCTCCAGCAGGATGGGCACGGCCATACCCACCGCGAAGAGGAGGGCACTGAGGGCAGCCATCCGGAGGAAGGCCCCCGGGGTATCCATCATCCAGCCGTAGAGACGGTACAGCCACGTCATTGGTGCCTCCTGGTGTTGCCGCAACCTGTTGCGGGGCTCCACAATGGGGAGTCGTCACCATTCTACCACGGTCCCTACAAGGTGAGTCGAACTGGTGCAGCAGCCATTTGTGACTCAAGGTACAGGCCCAGCCAATTACTGTATAATTCGGTGCGATACGCTCATGACACGCAAGAGACCTGCGATAGCCCCCCTGATTCCTGCAGTACCCCACTTCGGCAGCCAAGCCCCCCGGATAGTCTTCTGCCGAGACCGTGCTCATAGCCCATCCACGACGACCCCAAGGGGTAGCACCCCTCAACACCACGCCAGGATAGGGAGCTAGGCCTGAGATGCCGCTGGTCTTCTGGACCCTCCCCCTGGCAGCGGCAGCGCTGCTTCCCGTGGCCCGCACCCTCCTGCGGGAGCGCATGGGCTGGTGGGCTACCGCTACCGGCGCCATCCTGTTTGCCCTGGCGTTAAGCC
>JBHIBI010000281.1:0-1511 GCA_046758985.1 Dehalococcoidia bacterium | reverse complement strand
TTGTGACCTGTCATTTATCTAGCCCACGGGCAAGGGGATGCTATGCCAAGAAACTACTGGATGGTGGTAGTCTCCCCGGAGAACTTCGCGATAACCCGCCAGCGCGGGTTTACCCTCCAGGGTATCAGCAGCAGCAACCGGAAGAAGGCCGAGCGGATCGAGAGGGGAGACCGGGTGCTGTTTTACATCTCCGGTATACGCCGCTTCGCCGCCACCGCTACCGTGGCCTCGGGCATCCAGGAGAGCCATGAGCCCCTCTGGAAGAGCCCCAAAGAGGGAGAGGACTTCCCCCACCGGTTTGGCATCAGGCGCAACGTGCTGCTGCGGGAGGAGGATTTCCTGGACGCCGATGAAATCAGCCCCCGGCTGGACTACGTCCGCAAGTGGCCTCCCGAGCGCTGGCCCCTGGCCTTCCAGGGAGACCTGCACCTGATCTCCAAGCGGGACCTCCAGCTCTTGGAGGTGGAGATGCGGAAGGTGCTCAACCGGCGCCGTTCCGCTGCTCGGCGATAGGGTGCGGGGGGCTCAGGCGGAGGAAGGGGTCTCCGCCTCCTCTAAGAAGAAGTTGGCGTTGTAGAGCTCGTCCAGCCGGTCCAGCTCTTCGGCGGTCAGGTCGGGCACCTCCACGGCAGAGGCGTACTCCTGGAGCTCCGCCGGCGTGGTGATGTTGGGGAGCACCGAGGCGATAGTCCCCTGGGCCAGGCAGAACTTGATGGCCGCCTGGGCCAGGGTGCGACTGGTGCCCTCAGCCAGGAACTTCACCTGCTCCGCCTTCTGGAGGGCCTGGGTCAGCCACTCGTGCCGCCGGTGGGCCCGGTGGTCGCTGGGGTCGAAGGAGGGCGGCTGGGTGAAGCGCCCCGTCAGCACCTCCGAGGCGTGGGGCACCCGGGAGAGGAGGCCCACCCCCTCCTCGTGTGCGATGGGGAACAACCTTCGGGCCGGCTCCTGCTCCAGGATGCTGTAGATGATCTGCAGAGAGTGGACATGGCGCTGGCGCATGGAGGTCTCCCCTTCTTCGAACCAGCCGGTGTCCGGCCCCAGGGCGACGCCGTAGTAGCGGACCTTACCCTCCCGCTGGAGCTGCCGCAGCGTGTCGAACACCTCGTCCCTCTGAACGGCGTCGAGGCGGGGGTTGTGCATCTGGTACAGGTCAAGGTAGTCGGTCTTCAGGCGGCGCAGGCTCTGTTCGCAGGCGTAGCGGATGAACTCGGGCTCGAACTTCTGGGGGCGCTCCTGGTGCCCCACGCGCACCTGGGGGCTGGAGAGGTCGTAGCCGAACTTGGTGGCGATGATCAGCTCATGACGGTGCGGGCGTAGCGCCTTGGCCAGGATCTCCTCGCCGTAGCCCGTGCCGTAGGTATCGGCGGTGTCGAAGAGGTTGATCCCCAGGTCCCAGGCCTGCTGCAGGAGCAGTACTCCGTCGCCCTCCTCGATGTGGCCCCACCAGCCGGTGGCCACGGTCCACACCCCGAAGCCCACCTCTGAGAGGGTGAGGTCGGTCCGGGGGAGGG
>JBHIBI010000280.1:0-1520 GCA_046758985.1 Dehalococcoidia bacterium | reverse complement strand
AGCGGTCCATCTGCTGGTCGGAGAGCACGGCCCCGGCCACGCCGCGGAACTTCTTGACCACCCCTTCCCACGGCATGTAGTTGGGGGGAGTCCCGCTGGCGTACATCACCTCCTTCCGCACCTCGCGCCCGTCCCTGAGCCGGATGGTGATAGGGTGGGGCTCGATCAGCAGGCCGCGCTTCCACTCGGGGTGGGTGGTGACCTTGACCAGCCGCCGCACCTCCACGAACCGGGGGTCGTGCACCCGCTCGTCCGTAAAGGTGTCCATAAAAATCCGGGGCTGGGGCTCCAGCAGCGCCGCCGCCACGGCGTGGCTGGGACTGAACCTCGTCTCCTCAGAACTCACGGGGTCCATCTTGCTACAGATGTCCAGGAAGAAAGTGTCGCTCTCCAACTCCACCTCTCGGATGTCCTTAAGGTCGAGCTGGTGGGTCTGCTTCAGGTCCACCACGCCGTCAATGACGCGCTGCATCAGGAAGCAGCAGGGGTACTGCTTGATGCCGATGTCCATCACCCGGTAGTGCTCCCCCCAGCCTGCCAGGATAGCCTCGGGGTCAAAGGCCCCGGGCTCGCCGACCGTCTCCAGGAACCCACCGTGGCGCTCCAGGATGTTGGGGTCGCCGGTGAAGCCGGCCTGGGCCAGCCGTGCGGCGAAGATGCCGTCCCTCCCAGGATAGCCCTCGGCGAAGAAGTGGGCCATGGTCCCTGTGTGCAGGAAGATGCCGCTGGCCTGATCGGCGGCCAGAGCCAGGGCCATGCGGGTCTTGTCCACATCCAGCTTCAGCATCCTGGCAGCACCCGCAGCAACCCCCAGCACGCCGTAGAGGCTCAGATTGAGGTACCCGCGGTCCAGCGCCTTCAAACAGCCCCGGCCCAGGCGGGACTGGACCTCCTGACCAACCACAAAGGCCTCGATGAGCTCCCGCCCGCCCAGGCTCAGCGCCTCTGCCAGGGCCAGGAAGGGGGGAAAGAGGGTGTAGGCCGAGACGCCCTCGGGAAAGCTGTCGTCTTCCAGCTCCGTGGCATGGGCCGTGGTGCCGTTGGCCAGGGCGGCGTACTCGGGCGTGGTGCGGAACCCGGCGCCGTGGACCCCCGCCTCCGGGGCCGCCTGCTGCGCCTGCACGTAGTCGATGATGATCCTCCCCGCCCGGAGGTTGGAGCCACCTACGGTAGCACCAAAGCAACTCAGGGCCAGTAGCTTGGTATACTCGATGACCTCAGGAGGCAGGTCCTCATAGCCTGTGCCCACCACCAGTTCAGCAAGTCTCTTGGTAAGCTGCATGGCAACCACCTCTCTAACGCGTCTCGCCGCGTCTGGGCGGGCGCTGCGCAGGACAAGGGCCCCTCCATCGGGTGCCCTCACAGCACCTTGCGCCAAGGGAGGGCCTCGCGGTGCCCTGCATCACCTGTCCTAGAGAGGCACCTCGGTGATCTCCTCCACCGGCCACTTGCTCAGCAGCTCCACCCCGTCCTTGGTGACGTGGACCATCTCCTCGATGCGCACGCCGTGCTGGCCGGGG
>JBHIBI010000279.1:0-1533 GCA_046758985.1 Dehalococcoidia bacterium | reverse complement strand
AACAGAGCCAGGTGAGTTCTAGACAAGGGGCCTGCCCTCGCGGTAGTGTCAAGTATTGTGTGTAAATTCACTGAGGGGCTTGGCCTCCCAGGATCTGTTCAAGTGACTGATGACGCCGTAGATGATGCGGTCCACGCTGGCGGAGTTTTGGAAGCAGCTCATGGGCTTGGTGCGGCGGCGCACCTCTCGGAAGGCCCTCTCGATGGCGTTGGTGGTGCGCACCTTCTTCCAGTGGGTCTGGGGACAGGCCAGGAAAGGCAACAGCTCGTCCAGGTCCTCCTCCAAGCAGGCCACGGCTTTGGGGGCCACGGAACGCCAGCGGGCCGCCCACTCCCAAAAGCAGGTCACGGCCCCACGCCGGGTCTGCGCCTGGTAGATTCCCTTGGCCTGCTGGAGGCACGCCTCCTGGTGCTTGCGGGGCAGCTTGGCTGCCACGTTGCGCAGCTTGTGGGCCCAGCACCGTTGCCGTGGGATGTAGGGATACACAGTGTCCAGAGCCCGATGGAGCCCCTTGCAGCCGTCGGTGGTCACCAAACGCAGCGCCTTCCCTCCCAGGCCCCGGTCGTAGAGGTCCCCCAGGAAGGCCTCCCACTGGACCTCGCTCTCTGAAGAGGCCTGGCGGAAGCTGATCATCTCCCGCTGCCCCTGGGGGGTGATGCTGTAGGCGCAGAGCACCAGGCGCTTCTTTACCCCGGCGGCTCCCTTCACCTTCAGGGTGATCCCATCCAGCAGCAGGTACTGGTAGCGGTCCTCCAGAGGCCGCTCTTGGAAGCGCCGCACCTCGGCGTCCAGGCTGCGGGTGATCCGGGAGACGCTCTGGGCACTGAGGGAGGCCCCCAGGAGGGGCTCCACTACCTCCTGGACCTTCCGGGTACTCACCCCACACAGGAACATCTCCCGCACTAGCCGGTTCACCCCCTGCTGGCGCCGCTGGTAGCGGGGAAGCACCGTGGGCTGGAACTGGCCCTCCCGGTCTCGGGGTACCCGTAGGTGCTCCACCAGCCCTAGTTCCGTCAGGAGCTCCCGCTGCCTATACCCATTCCGGTAGCCCCGCCGCAGTCCGCTCCTCCGGTAGCGCCCCGCCCGCAGTTGCTCTAGCAATTCCTCCTCCATGCTGGCCTCTAAGAGCCGTTTCACCACCCGCACCGTCTCTATCTTCAGGTCTCCCCACCACGCTTCATCCCCCTCCTTGACCTCGGCCCATAAGTCTCGTACTGTGAGCTCGGTCAGGTCTCTGACCTGCACCATGGGGCGTGTCCTCCTTTCCAGGTTCTTCTTCTCCCTGGAAGGATACGCCCCTCGCTTTTTACACACAAAACGCTACACTACCGCGGCCTGGGCCAAGGTAGCGGACGTGCCGCCGTGGGAGTATAATGGCGGCAACTCGGCTTCGTCGTGAGCCTGCCGAAGGGCTCAGCCGACCGGCACCGGTGTCCAAAATCTACAAGCCGGGTGACTATGTTCACCCTCTCTCCCTCCAAAATCGCTACCCACCGGGAGTGTCCCCGGAAGTTTTGCTTTCAATACATCGAG
>JBHIBI010000278.1:0-1536 GCA_046758985.1 Dehalococcoidia bacterium | reverse complement strand
TCCGAGGTGACCAACTGGATGGTGGAGCGGATGGTCGATCGGGCCGCCCGGGAGCTGAGCATGGACCCAGTAGAGATCCGCCGGAAGAACTTCATCCAGCCCGAGGAGTTCCCCTACCACATCCCCACGGGCAACATGTACGACAGCGGCAACTACCCGGGTGTCCTCGATAAGGCGCTAGAGATCGCTGATTACACCCGCTTGCGCCAGGAGCAGACGAAGGCGAGAGAGGAGGGCCGCTACCTCGGCATCGGCCTGGCGAGTTGCCAGGAGCGGAGCGTCTTCAGCGCCACCGAGTTCTGGTTCTGGTTCGACCAGCCCGCGGCCCCCGTGACCTCCACCCCCGAAAGCATTACGCTCAGCATGGACCCCGCCGGGGCCATTACCGCCACCCTCTACTCAAATGCTTTCTGGGGGAACAGCGCCGAAACCATGGTGACCCAACTTGTGGCGGAGCAGTTCGATGTGGAGCCTTCCCAGATCACGGTGGTCTACTCCGGCTCGGCTCGTTCCCTGCCGGCCACCGGCCCAGGTGGGAGCCGCTTCACGGTCATGATTGCAGGGGCCATCGAAGGGGCGGCGCGGAAGATCAAAGACAAGATGTTCAAGATCGCCGCCCACAGCCTCGAGGTGGCTCCCGAAGATCTGCAGCTCGTCGAAGGGAAGGTGCAGGTCAAGGGGGTGCCGGATCGTAATCTCACCACGGCCCAGATCGCGGGCCTTGCCCACCTCATGAAGCTCAATCTGCCGGAAGACGTGGAGAGTGGGCTGGAGGCGAGCCAGGTCTATGATCATCCCTACACCACGCTCCCCTCCGCAGACCGAAAGAACCTCGGCGTCTTTTACCCCTTCATGGGGCATGCCTGTCATATCCCCGTAGTCGAGGTGGACGTGGAAACGGGGGAGGTGAAGTTCCTGAAGTACGTGGCAGTCCACGACTGTGGGACGCTGGTAAATCCGAGAACGTTGGACGGCCACATCATTGGAGGGGTCGCGCAAGGACTGGGGACGGCCCTCTATGAGCAGTACCGTTACGGTCCGGATGGCCAGCTCCTCACCACCACCTACATGGACTATCTGATCCCAACGTCTATGGAGGTGCCACAAATACAGTTTGGCCACCAGGAGACTCCCTCGCCCTTTACCGCTTACGGCATCAAGGGCGGCGGTGAGGGGGGACGGATGATGGCTCCTGCAGCGGTGGCGGCGGCCATCGAGGACGCCTTGGCCCCCCTCGGAGTCCGGGTGACTGAGCTCCCCGTCACTCCCGATAAGCTCCTTCAGTGGATCGAGGAAGCCAAGGCAAGACAGACACAGTGAGCTGGCTGGGAACCCGTTATGTTATCCAGGATACGATCATTCTTCGAGAGGACACCAGAAAGGAGGATGACTATGAAGTTCGGAATCTTCCCGTGCACGCAGGACCCGCCGCGCGGTGAGCACATCGACCGGGTTTTCGACGAGATCGTGGCCGAAGCCCAGGCGGCAGAGGCCGTGGGCTTCGACTCCTGCCTGATCACCGAGCACCACCAGCAG
>JBHIBI010000277.1:0-1548 GCA_046758985.1 Dehalococcoidia bacterium | reverse complement strand
ATGGTCCAGCGAGCGGGCCGAAGTGACCGCATGGGGTCGGAGTTCCCGGTTCTCTGGGCCTACAACATGTTCCCTGACGAGGGTCTAGAGCGCCTGCTGCGCCTAGCAGGCCGCTGAAAAACTTGCCCGGAAGGGGGGCGGCAAGCTTGGTCCCACGTGGTATGTTGAAGCCAGCAACGAATCAGGAGGAAGCCGGTGCGAGGACGACGGGAACCTCAGGTGACCATGCTGGCCTTTGTGGACCTGGAAGAACGGGTGCCTTTGGACCACCCGCTTCGCACCATCAAGACTCTGGCCGACGGCGCCCTGGGGGAGCTGTCGGCGGAGTTTGACCGGATGTACGCCCTGGTGGGCCGGCCGTCGATCCCTCCGGAGAGGCTGCTCAAGGCGTCGCTGCTCATCGCCCTCTACTCGGTACGTAGCGAGCGGGCCTTCTGCGAGGAGCTGGACTACAACCTCCTGTTCCGCTGGTTCCTGGACATGCAGCTGATGGAGCGCAGCTTCGACCCCACCGTCTTCACAAAGAACCGGAAGAGACTGCTGGAGCACCGGGCGGGGCAACAGCTCTTTGATGAGGTGGTGGCCCAGGCCCAGGGACGAGGCCTCCTGTCCGACGAGCACTTCACCGTGGATGGTACGTTGATCGAAGCGGCTGCTAGCCTCAAGAGCTTCAGACGCTGGGACGGTGACCCTCCTCCGCCCACCGACGACGACCCCGGCAACCCTTCGGTGGACTTCCACGGGGAGAAAAGGAGCAACGCCACCCACCGCAGCACCACCGACCCCGAAGCCCGGCTGTACCGCAAGGGCAAAGGGAAGGAGGCCAAACTGATGTTCATGGCCCACGCCCTCATGGAGAACCGCAACGGCCTTCTGGCGGACTTTCAGGTGAGCCAGGCCACGGGCACGGCGGAGCGGGATGCGGTGCCACTGCTGTTGGACCAGGCGCGGGAACGGAGGTTCCACCCCAGGACCCTGGGAGGCGACAAGGGCTACGACACGCGGGGGTGCGTGGCAACCATGCGCCAACGCAGGGTAACGCCCCACGTGGCCCAGAACACCACTGGACGGTCCAGCGCCATCGATGGCCGGACTACACGTCATATCGGGTATACCCTGAGCCAGCGAGCCCGCAAGCGAGTGGAGGAGATTTTCGGCTGGATGAAGACTGTCGGCGGGTTCCGGCGCACCCGGTACCAGGGGCTGGACCGCACCGGCCTGGCAGGGTACCTCGTAGCCACAGCCTACAACCTGGTGCGAATGGCCAAGCTTGTGCTGAAGGAAGCCGAAGGACTGCTGGTAGCACGAGGAGGTGAAGGGCCCGTAGCTCGGGCTGCATGACCCGCCAAGGGCAGACCATGCCCACCGGGCCCCAAAGGGGTTGGGGAGGGCATGAGCAGGCTCCTCAAACACGCCATCTCGGGCTCCACCCGACGAAACAGCAACGATGGACTACCCACTGACACCTTCAAACCCCATTCTTCCGCAGCCTGCTAGTGTGGTGTCCCTGAAATGCCTTGCATAAAGCTGGTGTTCCTTGTATGCTCC
>JBHIBI010000276.1:0-1589 GCA_046758985.1 Dehalococcoidia bacterium | reverse complement strand
TCAACGAGATGCTCATCGCCGAGCACCCCCACGGCTGCCTCACCTGCCACCGCATCGACCTGTGCGGCCCCGACGACATCTGCCTGCGGCACGTGGCGGTCAACGACCGCTGCGTCCTCTGCCCCAAGAACGAGCGGTGTGAGTTGAAGGACACCACCCGCTACCTGACCATGGAGCTGGAGTCGCCCCTGGAGTACAAGTATCGCACCCTCCCCATGGAGACGGGGGACCCCTTCTACGATCGGGACTACAACCTGTGCATCGTCTGTGGCCGCTGCGTGCGGGTCTGCGAGGAGGTGCGGGGAGACAGCGCCATCTGCTTCACCGAGCGGTCGGGCCAAGCCCTGGTAGGCACCTCCCGGGGCAGCTCCCTGCTGGAGTCGGGCTGCGAGGGCTGCGGAGCCTGTATCGACGTGTGCCCCGTGGGGGCCCTGGTGGAGCGGGACTACAAGTGGGAGAAGCCGGCGCGAGTGGTGCGCAGCATCTGCCCCCACTGCTCCGTGGGCTGCCAGATCAACTACGAGGTGAACAGGTTCGACAAGGTCATCCGGGCGGTGCCCGAGCTCAACTCCCCCGCCAACCACGGCCAGGCCTGCTTCAAGGGCAAGTTCGGCTTCGACTCGGTGAACCGCAAGGAGCGCCTGAAGCAGCCCCTCCTGCGGCGCGACGGCGAGCTCCAGGAGGTGAGCTGGTACGAGGCTCTGACCTTCGTGGCCGAGCGGCTGGCCCGGTATAGGGGCGACCAGTTCGCCCTCATCGCCTCGGCCAGGGGCACTAACGAGGACAACTACATCGCCCAGAAGTTCGCCCGGGTGGTCATGGGCACCAACAACGTGGACCACAACTCCAACATCCGGCCCGCCCTGGTGGAGGGCCTGGTGGACACCCTGGGCTATGCCGCCAGCACCAACCCTATCTGGGAGCTGGAGCAGGCCCGGTGTGTGCTGGTGGTCAACAGCAACATCACCGAGGAGCACAACGTGGCAGCGGTGCCCATCAAGAAGGCAGTGAGTTCCGCGGGGCAGCAGCTCATCGTCATCGACCCGCGGGAGGTGGAGCTGACCCACTACGCCCACCTCTGGCTACGGCCCCGGCCCGGCACCGAGCTCACTCTGCTGGCGGGCATCCTGCGCTCGGTGGTGGACCAGGGCCTGGTGCAGGAAGCGTGGGTCCAGGAGCACTGCCAGGGCTACGACGAGCTGCGGGCCAGCCTGGAGGCCGTGGACCTGGATGCCGTGGCCCGGGAGACCGAGGTACCTCGGGAGCGGGTAGAGGAGGCCGCCAGGCTGTACGCCAGCTCGGGTGCCTCGGCCATCCTGTACGCCCTGGACAACGTCGCCCAGGAGCAGCAGGGGCCCTGCGTGCACGCCCTGGCGGACCTAGCCCTCCTGACGGGCAACCTGGGCAAGCCCTTCACAGGGCTCTACGCCCTGCGCCAGGGTACCAACGAGCAGGGCTCCTGGGACGTGGGCTGCGTGCCCCACCTGCTGCCTGGCTACCGCGATCCCAGCGACTCCCAGGCGCGGGGGGCCCTGGAGGAGGCGTGGGGCGCGAGCCTGCCCACGGGCGAAGGCCTGGGACTCCGCCAG
>JBHIBI010000275.1:0-1604 GCA_046758985.1 Dehalococcoidia bacterium | reverse complement strand
CCCGGTGCTATGGGCCTGCTGGTGGCTCAGTGCGCGGCGGCCCTGGGGGCAGGGCGCGTCATCGTGGTGGGCCATGGCCAGCGTCTAGACAAGGCCCGGGACCTGGGTTTCCTGGTGGTGGATTTCGATGAGGGGGATCCGGTGCAGCAGGTAAAAGAGCTGAGCGAGGGCAAGGGCGCCCATCTGTCCCTGGAGTGCGCGGGGACGGCCCTTGCCATTCGCCAGGCGGTAGAGATGGTGCGCAAGGGAGGGCGCGTAGTGTTTAATGGCTTACCCTTGGAGTCAGTTGAGCTGCCGATGCAGAAGATCGTCCTGGAGGAGATCGATCTCTACGGGGTACGGGCCAATCAGAACACGATGGAGGAGGTGATCCCGCTCATGTTGAGGGGCGCAGTTAGCGCCCGCTCGGTTATTACCCACGTGCTCCCGTTGCGCCAGTTTCGGGAGGCCTACGACATCTTCGTTGCTCGGCGAGAGGGTGCCCTGAAGGTAGTAGTGAAGCCCCAGATGGGCGGCTAGAGGTTGCCATGTCCAAGATGCAGGCCGTGGTCTATCCCCGACCCAACGAGATGGAGTTGCGACAGGTTGCGGTTCCTCGGCCTGGACCCTACGAGGCCCTGGTGCAGGTAATGTCAACGACGATCTGCGCTACCGATCTCAAGATCTTCGCCGGCCAGTTTCCGGGCACTCGTTTTCCCCACACCCCCGGTCACGAATGGAGCGGCCTGGTGGTGGCGGTAGGTGCCAGCGTCAGCGAGGTGGCGGTGGGCGACCGGGTTGGGGTAGAGATTCACGTCGGTTGCGGGCGTTGCCAGCGCTGTGGGGAGGGCTTGAACAACCTGTGCCTGAACTACGGCAATGTGGCCGCCGGCCACGCCCACATCGGATTCACCGTCAACGGAGGCTTGGCCCAGTACTGCGCCGTGCTGGCAAAGGCCGTGCATCGATTGTCAAAGGAGGTGGACTACGACGCCGGCGCCTTCACCGACAACGTCGGCCTGGTGCTCTATGCCGTGGAACGGGGGAGGCTTCGCCCCGGCGAGAGGGTGGCCGTCATTGGGCCCGGCGCCATGGGCCTTATCGCGGTGCAGGTAGCGCGGGCCATGGGCGCCGCTCGCGTCGTCCTGGCGGGGACGCGCCAAGAGCGTCTGGCGCTTCTGGGGGAGCGAGGTGCCGATGCTCTGGTCAATGTGCGGGAGGTGGAGGATCCCGTCAAGACGATCCAGGAGGCTGCCGGCGGCGCCGGTGCCGACCTGGTGGTGGAGTTTGCAGGCACGGAGGAGGCGGCGCGGCTAGCCGTCCTTTCGGCGCGGCGGGGCGGACGGGTGGTCCTGGCTGGGGCCACGGGTCCAGGGCAAAGCCTATCGGGGATCGATCTCAGCACCATCGTCAGGGGGCATCTGGAGATCTTGGGCTCGGTGGCCAGCGGGCGGGGCGCCGCCCATCGCGGCCTGGCCCTCCTGGCCAGCGGGGCAGTGGACGTGAGGCCCCTTATCACCCATCACTTCCCCCTGGACAGGTTCCAGGAGGCCTGGGAGACCTTCAAGGAGCGGAGAGATGGCGCTATTCGCGTCATGATGCACCCCAATGGGCCAGTGGAGAAC
>JBHIBI010000274.1:0-1623 GCA_046758985.1 Dehalococcoidia bacterium | reverse complement strand
CAGGGCATCGCCCAGGAGCTGCGGCGCACCGTCGTCACCATGATCGCCACCGCCGGCAGTGGACACCCCGGCGGCTCCCTTTCGGCGGTGGAGCTTCTCACCGCCCTCTACTTCCGGGTGCTGCGCCACAAGCCGGAGGATCCTCGCTGGCCCGATCGGGACCGCTTCATCCTCAGCAAGGCTCATGGAGTCCCCATCCTGTACGCCATCCTGGCCCGGTGTGGCTACTTCCCCCAGGAGGAGCTGGGGACCCTGCGCAAGCTGAACAGCCGGCTCCAGGGCCACGCCCACATCATGACGCCGGGGGTGGAGATGAGCGGGGGCTCCCTGGGGCACGGCCTCTCCTTTGGCATCGGCGTTGCCCTGGCGGGCAGGGTTGATGGCAAGGACTACCGGGTCTACGTGCTCCTGGGTGATGGCGAGTGCGATGAGGGCCAGGTGTGGGAGGCCGCCATGGCCGCCGCCCACTACAAGCTGGACCACCTGACCGCCATCGTGGACCGGAACCGCATCCAGAACGACCGGTTCACCAGCGAGGTGATGGAGCTGGAGCCCCTGGCGGACAAGTGGCGGGCCTTCGGGTGGCACGTCCAGGAGGTGGACGGCCACAACCTGTCCCAGGTGCTGGAGGCCCTGGGGGAGGCCCGGAGGGTCCAGGGGCAGCCCGCCGCCATCATCGCCCACACCGTCAAGGGCAAGGGCGTCAGCTTCATGGAGAACAACCCCGATTTCCATGGCCGGGCGCCCAACCCGGAGGAGCTGGAGCAGGCCCTCCGGGAGCTGGCCTGAGGCGAGGGCACAGGAACAGGAGGAGTATGGTCACCACCTTCCCTACCGCTTCCACCCGGGAGATGTACGGCAAGACCCTCCTGGAGCTGGGCCGGGAGAACCCCGATATCGTGGTCCTGGGCGGTGACCTGAACCGGTCCACCTTCGTCTATCTGTTCGCCCGGGAGTTCCCCCAGCGGTTCTTCGACTTCGGCCCGGCGGAGCAGAACATCATGAGCGCCGCCGCCGGGTTTGCCTCCACGGGGAAGGTGCCCTTCGTCAGCACCTTCGCCGTCTTCGGCACGGGGCGGGCCTTCGACCAGGTGCGGGTGGGCATCGCCCAGCCGGGCCTGAACGTGAAGATCGTGTGCACCCACGGCGGCATCATCACCGGTGAGGATGGCATCTCCGCCCAGAGCATCGAGGACCTGGCCCTGATGTGTAACCTGCCCAGCTTTACGGTGGTGGCCCCCGCCGACGCTGCGGAGACGGCCAAGGCGGTGCGGGCCGCCGCCGCCACGCCCGGGCCCTTCTATCTGCGCCTCTACCGTCCCGCCACTCCCCAGGTGCACCAGGACGAGTGTAGCTTCACCCTAGGGAGGGCGGAGCTGATGCGGGAGGGGACCGACTGCACCATCATCGCCTGCGGGGTCCTGGTAGCTGCGGCCCTCCAGGCGGCGGCAGAGCTGGCGGGTGAGAGGGTGGAGTGCCGGGTGCTGAACTTGTCTACCCTGAATCCCCTGGACGAGGAGGCCATCATGACGGCGGCCCGGGAGACGGGAGCGGTGGTGACCGCCGAGGAGCATTACATCCACGGGGCTCTGGGCAGCGGGGTGGCTGCGGTGCTGGGGAGCA
>JBHIBI010000273.1:0-1630 GCA_046758985.1 Dehalococcoidia bacterium | reverse complement strand
GCTGGTTCATGCATGTAGTTTAGAATAAGTTTAAGAATCAATGCAAGGGTCGTTAGTAGCTGAAGTAATAATAGTATCGGCGGTCTTCTTCCAGTGGAAGGTGTGCCCCTCCTCGTTGAACTTCTGGATATAGTCCATGATAGCTGCCACCAGCGCCTTCTTAGATGGAAACACCCCTCTGCGAAGCACCTTGGCTTGTAACAGATTGAACAGCACTTCAGCCAGGTTGAGCCACGAGGAATAGGTGGGAATGAAGTGAAAGACTGCCCGCTTGTTCGCAGGCTGCTTGTGCCACTCCAGCACCTCTGTGGAGTCATGACTCTTGACGTTATCCAGGATGACGTGGAGCTCGCCGGATGGGTAGGCTCGCAGCAACTGGTTCATGAAGGCGATGAACTCCTTGGAGCGATGGCGTTCCTCAATGCGGGAGATAGCGCTCCCAGCATGCACTTCCAGGGCAGCATAGAGTTGGACAGTGCCGTTTCGCTTATAATCATGGGTGCGCCGCTCTATCTGGCCGGGGCGCATAGGCAATAAAGGCTGCCTGCGATCAAGGGCCTGTACCTGGGTCTTCTCATCCACACATAGTACCACGGCATGCTCCGGCGGATGCATGTACAAGCCAACCACGTCTATCACCTTAGCGGCAAAGTCCGGGTCAGGAGAGCGGGAGAAAGTGCCCACACGATGGGGCTTGAGGTTCGCCTGACGCAGAATCTGGTGCACCGTATCTCGTCCCACTCCTGTAGCTTGAGCCAGGGTTCGTACGCTCCAGTGGGTTTCTCCTTTGGGTTTCTGGGTGCACGCCGTCTCGATTACCCGAAGCCGGTCGGCATCAGAATAGGTCGGCGGGTGGCCCGGGCGTGGCCGGTCCTCTAATCCGGCCAACCGCTCACCGATAAACCGCTGGCGCCACTGCACCACCATGGCCCGCGATAACCCCACCTCCGGAGATATCGCCGTATTGGCCATCCCCTCCGCTGCCAGCAGGACCAGGCGAGCACGCTGTACCTGACGGTAGGGGGCAGTTCGTGAGTTCGCCAAGTTTTCCAGAGCCTTCCGTTCCTCTACACTCACTACGATGGGGGCTGCTTTTCTGCTCATACCCCATTGTACAGCCACGCTAACCATCTGTCTACCTATTAGCCCGACGCTACACTAGCAACAGGAGGTTTCACTATGCCCACAGCCAGTGTCAACGGGGTGGGGCTACACTACGAGGTGTTCGGCACCGGCAGGGACATCGTCCTCTGCCACGGCTTTTCGGGGAGCCACCAGGACTGGGCACACCCCATATCCGCCCTGATGTCCGACTACCGGCTGGTGTTGATGGACCACCGGGGACACGGCAGCTCCGATGCCCCCTCTTCCCCCAGCGCCTACTCCATGAAGACCTTCGCCGAGGATGTGCACTCGGTCATGACGGCGGCGGGGGTGAAAAGGTGTTGCCTGGGCGGGCACTCTATGGGGGGGTTCATCGCCCTGGAGCTGACCCTAAGTCACCCCGAGCTGGTGGCCGCCCTGGTGCTGGTGGATACGTCCAGCGGTGAGATGGACATGCCCCTGGAGCACGTCCAGGCCCGGCTCAAGGCCCTGGAGCTGGCCCGCACCGAGGGGATGGAGGCCGCCT
>JBHIBI010000272.1:0-1633 GCA_046758985.1 Dehalococcoidia bacterium | reverse complement strand
ATGAGCTGGCCCCGACCCGGTCGGGGCTGGGCCAGGAGCTGGCCATCCTGCACCACCACCTGGCCCCGGAGTATGGTCGTCACCGGCCAGCCCCACACCTCCCAGCCCTCCCAGATGCTGTAGTCGCTGTGGTGCAGGTCCTCCAGGCTGAGCTGCTTGTGGATGGTGGGGTCGATGAGGGTGAGGTCGGCATCGCTGCCGGGGGCGATAACCCCCTTGCGAGGGTAGAGGCCCAGGATGCGAGCCGGGCTGGTGGCGACCAGCTCGGCGAAGCGTTGCAGAGACATCCCCCGCTTGACCACCCCCTCGGTGTACAGGATGCCCACGCGAGTCTCGATGCCGTTGTGGCCCCCCGTGACCTCCGGCAGGCTCTTGCCCCGGGTCTTGATCTCGTAGGAGGTGGTGTACTCGTCGGTGGCCAGGGTGGAGAGCTGGCCCTGGGAGATGCCCTCCCAGAGGGCGTCCTGGTCCTTCTTGGACTTCAGGGAGGGGTAGGTGTGGTACTTCATACCGTCGGGGCCCCTCTTATAGTCCTCGGCGGTGAAGGCCAGGTAGTTGTGGAGGGTCTCGCCGTAGATGGGGAGGCCCCGGCCGCGGGCCTCGGCGATGGCCTGGACCCCTTCCCGGGCGCTGACGTGGACGAAGTAGACCGCCGCCCCAGTGCGCTCCGCCAGGCGGATGACCCTGCGGAAGGAGAGCTCCTCTGAGAGATTGTTGTGCACCAGGTGCAGGTGGTACCACTCCCGCTTTCCCTCGGCCATGAGCTTCCGGTACATGAACTGGACGATGTCGTCGTCCTCGGCGTGGACGGCCATGATGCCGCCGTGGGCCGCCACCTGCTCCATAACGGCCAGGATGCTGCCCAGGTCCACCATGTAGGGCCGGTTGCTGCGGGGCCGCACGAAGGTGGTGAAGACCTTGAAGCTGGGGAAGCCCTGGGCGATGGCGTCCTTCACCTGGGCGATGACGGACAGGGGAAGCTCTCCATAGGGCAGCTCCCCGCGGAGCATGCAGTGGTAGGAGTAGTCGGTGTAGGCGTTGCCCTGCCAGCGGGCATTCTTGTCTTCGATGGCCTGGAAGATGTCGCTGCCGGGCATCTGCTCGGCGAAGTCCACCACGGTGGTAGTCCCGCCGAAGACGGCGGCCCGGGTCACCTCGGGGGGACTGGCCGTCTCGGTGGGTGGTTGCGTGGGCACAGGGAAGGAGACGTGGGCGTGGGGCTCCACGCCGCCGGGTATCACCACCCTGCCGGTGGCATCGAGGACCCGCGCCGCCTCGGTGGGCATGCTCTCCGGTGCACCCACCGCCACGATCTGCTCCCCCTGCACCGCCACATCCCACTGTCCCACCCCCGAGGGGGTGACGACGGTACCGCCGCGAATAAGCAAGTCCAGCATTATCTCCTCCCTCCGCCACGTCCAACCGACAGTACCGTGAGGCCCACCGACGGGTTGGAGGAGGTAGGGAATAGGGCTGAGCCGGGCGCATGGGACCCTGGGTAGTACATCGTAAGCGCCCGTTAGCGTCCGCTGCCCTCGTACTCGTGGACCATGCTCCGCCCGAAGAAAACGGCGAAGACGGTGCAGCCCTCGGGGTACTCGTAGGGGCCGTGCTCCTCCCTCCCGCCAAAGAC
>JBHIBI010000271.1:0-1633 GCA_046758985.1 Dehalococcoidia bacterium | reverse complement strand
TAGCCGTAGCCCCCGTGGATGCGCATGGCCTCCATGGCGACCTCCAGGCAGACCTCGCTGGCAAACAGCTTGGCCATCCCCGCCTCCAGGTCGCACCGTTGCCCCTGGTCCTTCTTCCCGGCGGCGTGCAACGTCAGCAGTCGCGCCGCCTGCACCTGGGTAGCCATATCCGCCAGCTTGAGCTGGATGGCCTGGTGCTGAGCGATGGGCTTGCCGAAGGTGTACCGCTGCTGGGAGTAGCCCAAGGCCGCCTCCAGGGCCGCCTGGGCCACCCCCACCGCCCGGGCCGCCACGTTGATCCGGCCCACCTCCAGCCCGCTCATCATCTGGGCGAAGCCGTGCCCCTCCTCCTCACCCACCAGGCTATCCTGGGGCACCTTGAAGTCCTGGAACGCCAGCTCACAGGTGTCCACGCCCCGGTAGCCCAGCTTGGGGATGTCCCGCACCACGTCGAAGCCCTCCCCCTTCTCCACGATGAAGCAGCCGATGCCCCGGTAGGGCGGCTGGGCGCTCATATCCGTCTTGGCCAGCAGGGCAAAGGTGTTGCCGTGGCGTCCGTTGGTAATGAGGGTCTTGGTGCCGTTGATGACGTAGTACCCGTCCCACAGCTCCGCCCGCGTCTGGATGGCCTGGACGTCGCTGCCGGTATCGGGCTCGGTAAGGCAGACGCCGCCCCGTTTCTCGCCACTGGCCATCGGAGGCAGGAGGCGCTCCTTCTGGTCGGGTGTGCCGTAGGTAGCGACGACGTAGGCCATGATGAGGTGGGAGTTGAGAATGCCAGCGAGGCTCATCCACCCCTTGCACAGCTCCTCGATGACCAGGGCGTAGGTGACGTAGTCCATCCCCAGGCCGCCGTACTCCTTAGGGATGATGGCCCCGAAGAGCCCCAGCTCCCTCATCTGCTCCACCAGCTCGAAAGGGTACTCGTCGGCCTGCTCCATGCGGCTGGCGATGGGAATGACCTCCCTCTTCACCCAGTCCCGAATGGTGGTGAGAACCCCTCGCTGCTCCTCGGTCAGTTGCCACAGCATTGCTGGTCTCCTCCCCTGCCTGTCCTTACTGGGCCGCCATGCCCTTCCGGGGCACCAGGAAGCGGCGCCGCAGGGTCAGTACCTTCTCGCTCCGCTGGTTGTAGGCCCGGGTCTCCAGGTACACCACGCCCCGGTCGGGGCGGCTGCGGGACGGCGTCACCTCCAACACCTCGCTCTCGGCATAGATGGTATCGCCGATGAACACGGGGCCGTCGTGGGTGATGCGCTCGTACTCCAGGTTAGCGATGGCCTTGCCACTGGTATCGGGCACGCTCATGCCCACCGCCAGGCTGAGCACCAGGGTCCCCACCACCAGGATGCGCCCGTGGGGATGAGACTTCATGTACTCGGCGTCCAGGTGGATGGGGTTATGGTTCATGGTCAGCAGACAGAAGAGGTGGTCGTCCATCTCGGTGATGGTCTTGCCCGGCCAGTGCTTGTACACATCCCCCGGCTGGAACTCCTCCAGGTACCGGCCGAACCGCTCCCTACCCTCGTAGACCGCCATGGCACCTCCGGCCTCCATCATAGCGGAGTCCCTCCGCGGAGGCAATGTCCACGAGTACAGCCCGAGCAGCTCTGCCAAGACCCCTCAAAACCGA
>JBHIBI010000270.1:0-1641 GCA_046758985.1 Dehalococcoidia bacterium | reverse complement strand
CATCACCTACCATGCCAAGGAGGCGGCCCGCTGGCTCACGGGGGAGCGGTGAGGGTAGAATAATAGAGATGTGCAGCAGCTCTTCGGGTAGCCTGGGCACCGATTGGGGGTCTCCATGAGCGAGGGGAAGATTCCTCTCTGCGTCTTCTCGCTCAAGGGTGGGGTGGGCAAGACCACCATGGCCTGTGCCATCACCCGGGGGCTCCAGGAGCGGGGGCACCAGGTGGCCTTTCTGGACGCCGATTATAACAACCCGGTGGCCCATCTGCTGCTGGGCATCCCCCATCAGCGCCACAAGCCCCTGCCCGACTACGGCATCGCCCCCGTGGCCCACGACGGGTTCCAGTTCGCCTCCATCGCCTTTCTCTTCTCGCCTACGGGGACCAGCAAGCAGGCCACCTCGGCCAGGGCGCGGGTGCTGGAGGAGCTGTGCACCACCCTGCGCTGGCAGCCTCACGACTTCCTGGTCATCGATACGGCCCCCTCCTCCTCGGAGGAGAACCGGACCATCCTGCGTACCCTGGACCCAGCGGTGGTCATCGTGGCCGAGCCGGGCATCCTCTCCGAGCGGGGCCTGGAGCGGGGCGTGCGCTTTCTCAAGGCGACCGGGGCCCAGGTACTGGGGCTGCTGGGCAACAAGGGCTACGACCCCTCCAGGGCTGCGTCGGCGCTGGGGGTCCCCGTCCTGGGCACGGTCCCCTTCACCGAGCGCCCCACGGTGTCGGTGGAGCGCCTGCTCGGTTCCCAGCCCATCAGGCTGGGAGGCCCCTCCCTTGTGCAGAAGGGGAAGCGGAGCATCCTTCGGACGGGTCTGGAGGCTTACGTCAAGGTCAAGGAATGGCGCCGGTAGGGAAGCGCCAGGCTCCCCTGCTGAAACGCCTCATCGCCGAGGGCTTTGTCCGTCGGGTTACCGCTCCTGACGCAGACCCCCAGTTGCTGGAGCTCTTCCGTGGCCTAGCTGACACCTACGTGCTGCTGGACATCGAGGGCTCCGACGGGGGTAAGTGGCTCTACCAGGTTGAGATGGCTGGTGGGCGGGTCCGGATTGAGGAACGGGACCTTCAGGAGACGGAGACCGAGGCCTACCGGGCCAAGCACTTCATCCTTGCCCTGCCCGACTGGGTCATCTATGATGTGCTCCTGGGCGACATGACGGTCCAGGAGGCCATGGACCACGCCGCCTGGGGAGGCTCGCTGATGGCCCATCCGGCCTGGACCTATCTCAAGATCGGTGAGCTGCTGGAGGCCTTTGAGGACCTGCTGGACCGCCAGGCCATCCTGCGGCTGGTGCGGGGCTAGCGGACGCACAACCTCTCCGTGGAGGGCAGCTATGCATGCGCGGTTGATCTACGCCAACCTCTCCCTTTACCCCGATACGTGGCAGCGGGTGGAGAACTTCTTCAAGTCCGTCAAGGGGGAGGTCAAGAAGGTAGCTGGGCTGAAGAGCTATACCCTGTTCACCGACCGGGAGAGCGCCGATGTGGGGGCCTTTCTCCTGTGGGAGAGCAAGGAGGCGGAGGCAGCGGCCTGGGAGCAGGTGAAGGACAAAGTGACCGGTCCGGCACTGGACATCATGTTTCGGGGGAGGCCCCTGTTCAAGCTCTTTGAGGTGTACGAGCACGGGGCTGGCTCTGGTGAAGG
>JBHIBI010000269.1:0-1652 GCA_046758985.1 Dehalococcoidia bacterium | reverse complement strand
AGCAGGTGGAGCGCTCCCTGCTCCAGGGGGTCTTCTACCTACCGCCGCGTCTGCCCTAGCCCTCCAGTCGCTTGACCTCCTGCCACAGGGCCTCTTTGCGCTCCAGGGGTAGCTCGGCAAGGGTGAGGCCCCGCTGGCGGCACAACCGCTCCAGGGCAGTAAAGCGAGCATGGAACCGGAGATTGGCCTGGCGCAAGGCATCCTCGGCGTGCGCGCCTAGCCACCGGGCCAGGCTGACCAGGGCGAAGAGCAAGTCCCCCAGCTCCACGGTCCGCTCCTCCTGAGAGCCGGCCACCTGGAGCTCCCTCAGCTCCTCCACCGCCTTGTCCAGCGCCCCTGCCAGCTCGTCCCAGTCGAAGCCAGCCCTGGCGGCCCGGTCCTGCATCACCTGGCTGAAGAGCAAGGCAGGCATCTCCCGGGGCAGTCCTCCCAGCCGCGACTCCTCTCCCCGACCCTCCTGGCGCTTCAACTCCTCCCAGTGGTGCTCCACTTCTCGGGCGTCGGCCACGGTCGCATCGCCGAAGACGTGGGGGTGGCGGCGGATGAGCTTTTCATTGAGCCGCCACAGGACATCCCGGATGTGAAACTCCCCGCCTTCGTCGGCGATCTGCGCCTGGAAGACCACCTGGAGGAGGACATCCCCCAGCTCCTCCGCCAGCCTGTCCGGCCGGGCCTCGTCAATGGCCTCCAGGACCTCGTAGGACTCCTCCAGCAGACTCCGCTTCAGCGAGGCGTGGGTCTGCTCCCGGTCCCAGGGGCACCCCTCGGGCGACCGCAGACGGTTGACGAGAGAGACCAAGGTATCGAAGCTCTCCAGGGGCTCGGGCGGGGGTGTGGCTTTGGGAGTCATGGGGCGATTATAGGAGGGGGGACCCTTGGTTGACAAGCGCCTTTGCTCGTCCCCATAGTGAAGGCTTGAGGGTTAGGTAAGGTATGGACACCATCAAGGGCCTGTTTCCCCTTCTCTTCGTCCTCGCCGTCCCCGTCCTGCTCATCGCCAGCAACGTCCGGTGGGCGGTGAACGAGCTACAGCTCTATGGCTACGGCTTCCGCACGTACCAGATAGCGCAGGTCACCGGCATCAGCGAGCCCGACCTGGAGCGTACGGCCCACACCATGCGGGACTACTTCAACTCCTCCCAGGAGCCTCTACAGGTACGAGTGGCCATCGCCGGGCAGCAGCGGGAGCTGTTCACCCAGCGGGAGATGCTCCACATGGCCGACGTGAAGGGGCTGGTCCGGGGGGTCTACAAGGTACAGGGTGGCGTGATCGTCTATCTGCTGCTGTACACCGGGCTGGGCATCCTCCTGGCGGGCAGGGCCTTTCTCCCCCGGCTGGCCAAGTATCTCCTCTACGGCTGTGGCCTCACGGTGGCGGTGGTAGCTCTCGTAGGGGTAGCCTCGCTCGTCAGCTTCGGCCCCCTGTTCACCCTGTTCCACGTCATCAGCTTTTCCAACGACCTCTGGATGCTGGATCCGCGGCAGTTCTATCTGACCCGGCTGTTCCCCGAGGGCTTCTGGCGGGATGCTACCCTGTTTGTGGGGCTGGCGACCGTGGTGGAGGCCCTGCTGCTGGCCGGGGCCTCGGCGGCCTTTCTCCACCGGCGCAGCTCCCGGCAGACCCGAGAGCCACTCAGAATCGCCTAGCCTCG
>JBHIBI010000268.1:0-1656 GCA_046758985.1 Dehalococcoidia bacterium | reverse complement strand
GCCCAGGGCGATCCCCATGGGGATGGCCACCAGCTCCTCGCCTATGGGAGACGCGGAGGTGAGGGCCACCGCGACGTACCTGTATGGCATTGGGCGCTCCCCTCTTGGGGGCATGTTATGGGCGTGCTCTTGATGCCGTCAACGGCGGACGGCAAAGTGGGGAGGGTGGCCTTGTACGGGCCACCCTCCCCGTTGTCTCGGACACTCACTAAACCGAACTTCCGGGCGCTGACGGTTAAGATAGCTTTGATATTGGGCTCCAGGCACCTTTTTTCTGTCTACATGCTCGCCGGGGTGAAGCCCAGGAGTTCGAATACCCGCGCCTGCAGCGGCGTGGGAATAGACAGCTGATCGAAGTGTACCGCCGACGCTGCCGTCCCAGGCTGTGGCGGGGTGCGCAGGCCGATGCGGTTCTTCGTCAGCGTCCCCAGGTGCTGCAGGAGGGTGCGGAGCGACTGCACCGGCAGGCCGGACCCGTCTATCGTCTGGCGTCGCCGGTCCTTGGACCGGGCCATGGCCGAGCGCGGCGCCGGCGCCACAGGGTTCTCTCGCACCACCGGCCCCTCTTCCCGGAGCAGCAGCGGCGCCAGCGCTCGCTCCAGGTGCCACTGGACATACGCCGCCAGCAGACACAGGAACAGGTGTGCCCGCACCCGGTTCTCCCGATAGTGGAAGATGGGCCGCACCTCCAGGTCCATCGTCTTGAAGGTCCGAAAGGCCCGCTCCGCCCGGCTCAGGCTCTTGTATGCCTCCACCACCCCGGGCCCGTCCAGCCGCTCTTCTGGCAGGTTGGTGCGTACCACATACAGCCCGTCCAGGGCTGCCTCTGCCTGGATCTTCTCCTCATCGCGACGGAAGGTGAGTTGACCATCGCTCACCGTGAGTTGGAAGTGCTTGCCCATCTTCCACCGGTCCAGCACCTTCCCCACCGCCACCCCGATCCGCTCCGCTCCCCGCAGACGCCCCCCTGCCACACGGGACTGCACCTTCCCCAGCGCCACCTCCGTCCGCTCCAGCAGATCCTCCCGCTTCCGTGCCCGCTCCTCCCTCAGCAGCGGGTTCCGGCATACAACGAGCCGCTCCCCAGGATAGGCGGGACTGGTGATCTCCACCAGGTCCCGCTCATCGAACAGCGAGAGTTGGAAGGCTCCCTGCTCCAGCAGGGAGCGTACCGCCGGCATCCGCAGGCAACTGATCCAGTCGATCCCGCCTCGCTTCTTCAACCCCTCGATCCGCGCCTGGGTCAGCATCCCCCGGTCGCCCACCAGCACCACCCTCTCCAGCCCATACCGCCCCTTCAACCGCTCCACCTGCCGCTCTACCGTCGCCGGGTCAGCCGTGTTTCCCGCAAAGGCCTCCACCCCCAGGGGACGCCCCTCTCCATCCAGCACCAGCCCGAAGACGATCTGCTCCCGGTCTCGCCCCGACGTGTCGGGGCTGTACCCGTAGGCCGCCAGAGGACACTCACGCCCCGTCACATAGGTGCTGGTCACGTCGTACAGGACCACCGCCCCCGCCGACAGGTGCCGCCGGGCCAGGGCCGTCTCCACCTGCTCCTGCCGCTCCCCCAGCCAGTCCAGGGCGGCGTACAGCTCGTCCTCGTCGGGCTCCTTCAACCCCACCAGCTCCCCCAGGGTCGTGTCCCCCCACCGCTGC
>JBHIBI010000267.1:0-1716 GCA_046758985.1 Dehalococcoidia bacterium | reverse complement strand
CATAGGGGGCAATTACCCATGATTCTCCTCAACTTCCCCCCCTCCCACCCCCTCACCCCCGAGCAGTTACAACGGATCGAGGGATTGACCGGACAACAGGTCGAGCGGGTGATGGAGGTGTCCACCCAGCTCGACCACGAGCAGCCTTTCGCCGAACAGGTGCGGGGGCTGGTCACCGACAGGGGGATTGATGCAGGTGCTCTATGAACGAAGAAACTCTGGCGCATCTGAAGGAAGACGAACAAAAGGCCCTGATCGAGTACGAGACTCGGCTGCGTCAGCACTACAACGGCCTCATCGTGGCTATGATTCTCTTCGGTTCCAAAGCACGAGGAGATGCCGGTGGGGACTCCGATGTGGATCTCCTGGTAGTAGTTGATAGCGATGATTGGTGCTTGCATAAGGAGCTTCGCTGCCTGGCTGCCCGGGTGTCTCTGGAGTATGATCTCATCCTCTCGACCAGGATCATGAGTCGGGCTCACTTCGATGAATTGAGGGAGCGACGAACGCTGCTTTTCCAGAATATAGAAAAGGATGGCATAGAACTGCCATGATCATCCTCAACTTCTCCCACCCCCTCACCCCTGAGCAGTTACAACGGATCGAGGGATTGACCGGACAGCCGCTGGCGCGGGTGATCGAGGTCAGGACGCAGCTCGACCATGAGCAGCCCTTCGGGGAGCAGGTGCGGGGGCTGGTGGACGGCATCGGGCTGAGTCCGGAGCAGTGGCAGACGATGCCTTTGCTCATCAACCCGCCGTCCCTGAACCTCATCGCTGTGACCCTGCTGGCCGAACTCCACGGGCGGATGGGTTACTTCCCCGCTGTGCTCCGCCTGCGCCCTGTACCAGGCAGCAACCCGCCTCAGTACGAGGTGGCTGAGGTGATCAACCTGCAGACGGTGCGAGATCGGGCGAGGGAAAGACGATGAGAGACAGACTGCTGGCGTTTTTCGACCCCAATCGCTCCATTGCTTTTTTCGTCGTCGGAACGGCGGCTCTCACTGTGGCCGTTACCGTGATGTACGATACGGTCAAGGAATCGCTGGGATTGTGGGGAGCCTGGGGTCTGGCTCTCGTCCTGGTGGCGGTGGCTGTGGCGGCCATCGCTTACCAGATCCTGCGCCGGCGGGTGGTGGGACGGGTGGGTATCAGTGAGGAGATGAAGCCGAAGCCCCGGCGGGGGCTCATCCTCCTGGTCAGCCCCCACATCGGCACCGCGCGCCATGCCATCGAGTATCACCTGGGCACGCTGCAAGCTTGCTGGCTGGTGGCCTCCCCGGATTCGCTGAAGGTGGCTGAGCAACTTCATGATAAATATCGAGACCGAATTCCTTACATCGCTTACGGCACGGGTTACACGGTGGAGGCCGACGAGGTGGAGGATACCTACACCCAGGTGTTGCGTATCTACGAGCAGGAACTGCCCCAACGTGGTCTGAAGGCCGAAGAGGTCATCGCCGACATCACGGGTGGCCAGAAGCCGATGACGGCAGGGATGGCCCTGGCTTGCCTGGCCAAGAACCTGGACATGCAGTACATGAAGGCCCGGCGAAATGAGCGGGGAGAGCCGGATCGGAGCGTGCCGCCGGAGCCGGTGAAGATTGATACTACTTTCATCCCTTCCAGCGCACCGTAAGTGGTGAGAGGAGCAAGGGTATGTCGAACGAGCACGACGGTTGGACTAAGTTCAAGACGGGGATAGGCGACGGTGATT
>JBHIBI010000266.1:0-1720 GCA_046758985.1 Dehalococcoidia bacterium | reverse complement strand
CCCTCCACCTGCAATCGGGCAAATGGGACCTGTCCCAGATCCCCCTGGATCGCCTCTACGGGATGGGGGTGGTCATCGATCTCAGCCAGCATGTAGACAACTACAGCTTGATTACCCTGGAGATGGTGCAGAGCCTGACGCCCGATGGGATCCGGGAGAACGACATTGTGGTGCTGCACACCGGCTGGCACCGTTATAGCTGGTGCGGTTCCCAAGCGGACGAAACGCGCTACTTCGCGCAGCACCCGGGACCCACCAACGAGCTGGTGGATTTCTTCGTGGAGAAAAACATAAAATGGGTGGGCACGGACTGCCCGGCCTTTGAGCACCCCCTTAACACCGCCATCCGGGACATGCGACCGGACTTGGTGGCGGAGTTCGAGCTGCAAATGGGCAAAAAGCTGGAGGAGCAGTTGCCGCGGGCGACTATGCTCTATGCCCACAAGACCATTGCGGCTAACAATCAGGTGCTAGTGGAGTGCCTGGGCGGCGAGATCGAGGAGGTGCTGAACCGTCGCCTGATCCTGGGGGCCTTCCCCTGGCGCTTTAAGCGAGGGGAAGCCTCCATCGCCCGGGTCGTGGCCTTCGTGGAGGAGTAGGGGCCTGCCGAGCGACTGAGGGCCGGTAACGCCAGAGAGGAGCGAAACATGGCGCAGGTGTTAAGGTGGGAGCAGTTGCCTCGTTTCGATTCGACGCGAGACGGCCGCACCAGGATCGACATCATCAACGCTGAGCTCATGGGCGTGGACACTGTTCGGGGCGACATCGTCGTCTACCGTCCTGGCGACACCGCCGCTAAACACTATCACGCCGACGCCGATCACTACTTCTATGTGCTCCGCGGCAGTGGGAGGCTGTACGTGAACGGCCAGGAGCACGCCCTGGGCCCCGGCAGCGTGGTGCAGGTGGAGGCGGGGGAGGTGCACTGGTTCGAGAATCCGACCCAAGAGGAGTTCTCATTCTTGGAGCTCTGGGTACCGGCGCCGCAAGAGACGGTCTGGATTGACGAGAACGACCGCTGAACGTGGCAGGCCGCTCCTGAGTTCAGGAGGATCGGGGCTGGATAAGGAGGGTTCGATGGCTAGCAGGACGGTCCCTCAAGCACAAGCCGAGACGACGGCCAGCAGGATGGATGCGCTGGTCCTGGCAGGGCCCGGCCAGTTCGTGGTGCAACAGGTGGATGTGCCGCAGCCGGGGCGCATGGAGCTTCTGTGTCGGGTGGAGGCGGCGTCTATCTGCGGCACAGATCAGCACATCATTGAGGGCCACACACGAGGGCGCTGGCCCAGGAGCTACCCCTTCATCCCCGGGCATGAGTGGGCCGGCACGGTGGCGGCCCTGGGGGAGGGCGCCGAGCTCTTGGGCTGGAAGGTGGACGACCGGGTAGCGGGCACCTCCCATGCCGGTTGCGGCTACTGTCGCATGTGCCGCACCGGTCGCTACAACTTGTGCGAGAACTACGGCAACCTGGCCCTCCACCGCCAGTATGGCCACTACGTCAACGGCGCCTTCGCTCAATATGTCGTTCATTCGGTAAAGAGCGTCTTCCCCCTGGCGGAGGCCCTCAGCTTCGAGGAGGGGGCGATAGTAGACACGGCCAGCATAGCCTTGTGGACGGTGAAGCGGGGGAAGATCAATGCCGGTGATATGGTTGTCATCCTGGGGCCCGGTGCTATGGGCCTGCTGGTGGCTCAGTGCGCGGCGGCCCTGGGGGCAGGGC
>JBHIBI010000265.1:0-1721 GCA_046758985.1 Dehalococcoidia bacterium | reverse complement strand
GGGGTGCGGGCGAGGCCCAAAGTTGGGTGTGTCCATAGTAGGAAGGTGTCCCTGGTGGTGTCAAGAAAAGCGAGGGAGAGCGGTGTCCTAAAGTAGGCTCCGGCTCACCTGGGCCACGGGGAAGATGGTGATGATCAGGACTCGCTGAGTGGAGGCGTTGATCAGGCGGTGCTTCACCCCCGGCGGCACCAGCAGGGCGTGGTTGGGGCCCGCCGTTGCCTGGGTATCCCCTAGCACCACCTCTACCTGACCCTCGAGGAAGATGACGGCTTTCTCCACGGGGTGGACGTGCAACGGCACCGCGGCGCCCGGCTGCAGCTCTACCTCACGGATGGAGAGGGCCTGAGCCCCCGCCTCCTTGCTCAGCAGGACCCGCCGGATGATGCCGGGGTAGGACTCGAACCGTTGGCCCTCGGCAGGCTTTACAAAGGGCATTATTCGCCTTCGGCGATAACTCGCTGCACGTTGGTGGTGGGGAAGATGGTGAGGCACTTGGCAGGCTGCTGAGAGCGGTTCCGGATGGTGTGCTTCACGCCTGCCGGTGCCAGCAGGGTGTAGCCGGGGCTCAAAGTCCGCACCTCCCCTTCCAGCACCCCCTCTATTTCTCCCTCCAGCAGCAGGATGGCCTCTTCGTGGTTAGGGTGGATGTGAAGGGGGATGCCCATGCCGGGGTCGAGGGTCACCTCACCTACCGTGAGGGCTGCCGAGCCCTTGTCCTTGGTCACCAGGGCCTTGTTGTGGATCCCGGGGAAAGGGTCGTTCTGAGGTGCCTGCGAGTGGTCAATGATGGGCATCACTCCCTCCCTTCTGGCTCGCGGGGCGTCTCCCCTCGCCGGAGCATCTGCCGCCGGGGAGACCGCCTGTGTCGGTAGGCGGGAAGGGGGCTCCGGGCGAGGCGCTCCCACGCTAGCATCAACCATCGGGGGTGTCAACCTCTCCATCGGCCCCAGTCTCCAGCGGCTCCTGGGCCTGCCTTTCCCCTTCCAGCTCGGCCATCTCGTTGATGGCCTTGCCCTCGAAGAGGGGCACCCCGGTACGATAGGCTGCCCAGGCGATGACATGGGTCCCCACCGGGAAGGTGACCAGGACGAAGAAGAGGGTGATCAGCGCCTTGATGCCCAGGGCAACAGAGAGGTGGAAGAAGAAGACGGCGGAGCCCAGCAGCACCAGGCCGATGCCCAGGGTGGAGGCCAGGCCCATGCCGTGGAGCCGGGTGTACACGTTGGGGAACCGCAGGAGGCCGATGGCCCCCAGCAGCATGAACAGCACCCCGGCCAGCACCAGGGCGCTAGTCAGTCCCTCGACGGCGGTGGTCATGGGAGTCGATCACCCTCTGGGTTACCAGATATTTAGCCACGGCGATGGAGCCGGTGATGATGAGTACGGCGATGACTAGGACGGCGTTGTAGTAGCTTCGGGAGATGAGGACGGCGACGATGGCGATGATGCCCATCACGTTGAGGGCCAGGGCATCCACCCCCAGCAGCCGGTCGGGCATAGTGGGCCCTCGGACCACCCGGTAGGCGCACAGGGCCAGGCAAAAGGCCAGCACACCCAGGGCTGTGTTGAGCACAATCTCCATTACAGCGCCTCGATGATGTACCGCTCCAGCCCCTGCCGGATCCCCTGCTTCACCTGCTCGGGGGTCTCGATGTCCAGGGTGTGCACATAGAGGTACCGGCGGTCCTGGGAGAACTCCACAGTGATGGTGCCCGGCGTCA
>JBHIBI010000264.1:0-1729 GCA_046758985.1 Dehalococcoidia bacterium | reverse complement strand
CAGTTTGCCCAGGCGCTGGCCTCGCTGGCGGAGTGCTTCGTCAACGACGCCTTCGGTGCCTCCCACCGGGCCCATGCCTCAGTGGTAGGCGTGACCCGCTACCTCCCCTCGGCGGCGGGGTTGCTCCTGGAGAGGGAGGTGGATATGCTGGGGAGCGTGCTACACGCGCCCCAACGTCCCCTGGGCGCTCTGCTGGGAGGGGCCAAGGTAAGCGACAAGCTCCAGGTACTTCAGAATCTCCTGCCCCGGCTGGATCTGCTCCTCATCGGCGGTGGCATGGGCGCCACTTTCTTGAAGGCCCAGGGCTACGAGGTGGGCCGCTCCCCCGTCGAGGAGGACCGGCTGGAGTTTGCCCGCGCTCTCCCTGAGCGAGCCCGCGCAGGCGGTATCCGCCTGCTCCTACCTCAGGACGTAGTGGTGGCCCAGGAGTTCGACGGCAGCGCTCCTCACCGGACGGTGCCGGTGGAGCAGGTGCCGCCCGGCTGGTATATCATGGATGTCGGGCCCAGGACGGTGGAGGCCTTTATCCAGGAGCTCCGCCGCTGTCAGACGCTCTTCTGGAACGGGCCCCTGGGGGTGTTCGAGATGCCTGCCTTCGCCCAGGGCACCCGCCACATCGCCGAGGCCCTGGCCTCGCTGGACGGCGCTACCACCATCGTGGGCGGCGGCTCCACCGCCGAGGCCGTGGAGGCCCTGGGCCTGGATTCCCGGATGACCCACGTCTCCACCGGCGGCGGCGCTTCCCTGGAGTTCCTGGAGGGCAAGGAGCTGCCCGCCGTGGCCGCCCTGCCGGACAGGTGAAAGGTGATTCGCTAGAAAGCCAGAAGTCCATGATTGACCTCGACGTTCTGCAAGACAGCCTGGTCTCCACCCCGTCCAGGATCATCATGCTGGTGGTGGACGGTCTGGGCGGCCTGCCCCACACGGAGAGCAAGAAGTCGGAGCTGGAGACCGCCCGGCTGCCCAACCTGGACCGCCTGGCCCAGGAGAGCGCCTGCGGCCTCACCGTCCCCGTCCTTCCTGGGGTGGCCCCAGGCAGCGGGCCGGGGCACCTGTCCCTCTTCGGCTACGACCCCCTCAGGTACCTCATCGGTCGCGGCGTACTGGAGGTCCTGGGCATCGGCGTTGAGCTAAAGGAAGGTGAGGTGGCCGCCCGGGGCAACTTTTGCACAGTGGACGGCCAGGATTTGCTGGTGGACCGGCGGGCGGGCCGCATTCCTTCCGAGGAGAGCGCTCCCTTGTGCCGCGCCCTGGACGCCATCGAGGTGCCGGGTGTGCAGCTCTCGGTCTATCCCGTGCGGGACTACCGCTTTGCCCTGGTCCTGCGAGGCCAGGGGCTCAGCGACCGGGTAACGGAGACAGACCCCCAGCGTACCGGCGTGGCACCCCTGGAGGTACAGGCCCTCGCCCCCGAGGCGGAGGCCACCGCCCAGGCTGTCAACCGGTTCGTCCAGCGGGCTCGGGAGGTGCTGAAGGACCAGCCCCGGGCCAACATGGTGCTGCTGCGGGGCTTCTCCCAGCTTCCCCACCTGCCGCCCATGGACCAGGTGTACCGGCTCCACCCGGCCGCCATCGCCGCCTACCCGATGTACCGGGGCCTGGCCCAGGCGGTGGGGATGCAGGTCCTGCCCACCGGCAGCATCTTTCAGGAGGAGCTGGAGACCCTGGCGGCCCGCTTCCAGGAGCACGACTTCTTCTACATCCACTACAAGCCCGCCGACGCCGCCGG
>JBHIBI010000263.1:0-1729 GCA_046758985.1 Dehalococcoidia bacterium | reverse complement strand
CCCTCCAGCATGAGGTAGTGGCGGCGCAGGCCCAAGAGATTCACTCCTTTGCGCAGGCTCTGCAGAACCGCCTGCTTGGCCCCGGGCAGGTTGCGCACCCGCATCAGCTCGGTGACCAGGCCATCACTTACAGAACGGGGGTTATAGAGCACACTCCGTAATAGGTTCTGCGTGTTCCGGACATTGGGCCTCTCCAGCAACTCCCCCAGGAGTGGTAGGGAGGCAAAGCGCAGAAACCACGGTAGCTCTCGGCCCAGGCCTGCCGTATCCACCAGGACCAGACGCTCCAACCACTCGGGGAAGGAGCGGGCGAAGGTAACCGCCAACAGCCCCCCCGCCGAGTTGCCCACCAGAGAGGCCCGCTGGATCCCCAGAGCGCCCAGAAATTCCTGGATAAGCCGTGGCGCAGCCCAAGGGCTGTAGTCAATGTGCCGGGGCTTCTCCGAGTCACCATGGCCAGGCAGGTCCAGAGCATACACCTGGAAGTGCTGCGAGAGGGGGACGATGTTCTCCCACCAGACCACGGAGGAGGCGCCCAGCCCGTGGAGCAGGAGCACAGGGGGTCCCTCTCCCGCCACCAGGTAGTGGAGCCCGATGCCGTTGACCTCAATGGAGCCGTGGTCCCACTGCACGCTCTTAGCCCTCTGCCTCAGCCTCTACGGACACAGCACCCCTGGTGAAGCCCAAGCCCTCGGAGCTGGCATCCCCCAGCACGAGAACCGTGGCCGCTCCCCCTCAACCTATCAGGCGTCCTGACGCTGGCTTCGGCGGTCTTCCCGGAGCCGCCGCACCTGTTCCGTCAAGTGCTCCATCTCCTGCTGCATCTCCGCCATGCGCTGCAAGAGCTTGACCACCACCTCCGCACCCGCCAGGTTCACCCCCAGCTCCTCCATCAGCCCCTTGATGCGGCGGATGCGCTCGATCTCCCGCTGGGAATAGAGGCGGACGTTCCCCCGAGAACGGGAAGGGGAGACGAGGCCCAAACGCTCGTAGGAACGAAGGGTCTGGGCGTGGACCCCCACCATCCGCGCCGCCACGCTGATGACGTAGCAGGGCTCGTTTCCGCTGACAGGTTCATGCAACGTTGCCATGAGCTATGACCCCCTCCGGGTGCGGAGTGCCTTGAGCTGGGCGTAGAGCTCCCGCTCCCGCTGTGAAAGAGCCTTGGGCAGCGCCGCCTTGACCATCACGTACAGGTCACCCCGACGGTGGGGGTCACCCAGCCGGGGCATCCCCTGGCCCGCCAGTCGGAAGACCCGGCCGTTGGGCGTCTCCGGGGGTATCTTCAGGAGCGCCTTCCCCGTCAAGGTGGTGACCTCCACCTGACTGCCCAGGATAACGTCCTCCACCGGCACCTCCACCTCGGCGTGCAGGTCGTCCCGCTTGCGCTGAAAGCGGGGGTGGGAACGCACCGTGACCCTCAGGTGCAGCTCGCCACCCCCGGGCGGGGTGACCCGTACCGTGGAGCCCATATGCACCCCGGGAGGTATCTTCACCTCCAGCCGCCGGTAGGCAGCCCCAGGCACCTCCACCTGCCGGGTAGTACCTCGGAAGGCCTCCTCCAGCGTCACCTCCACCGGGACCTCCACACGGACGGCAGTGCGGCCAAAGGGGCCGCGGAAGCCCCCCAGCAGGTCGCTCAACAGATCATCCACCGAAGGAGCCCCAAAGCCGGAGAAGGGGCCGGGACCGCCCTGACCGAAGAACCAGCGGAAGGGGTCGCCCCGCG
>JBHIBI010000262.1:0-1730 GCA_046758985.1 Dehalococcoidia bacterium | reverse complement strand
ATGTCGCACCAGGCCGCCTGCGAAAGGAGGTGGAAGAGTGGCGTGTGCTGCGCCGCCTCCGAGTTTGTGAATAAATCCCCGACTTAAGGTCCATGAAGTAAAATAAGGTATCCGGGACGAATGAGGTGTGTGGTGGAACAAACAAGCTTGTTTCCCGAGCTGCCCAAGATGTCTGAGAGGAAGGCGGTAGAACCGACGCGGCGCGAAGAAGCGCGGGTGAGACGGCCGGTGCGCAACCAAATCCAGATGGTGATGCAAGACCTGGACGCGACACTGCCGGAAGAGCACCAGGCGCGGGCAATCTGGGACTTCCTGGAGCGGCTGGACCTGTCGGCCTTCTATGCTTCCATCCAGGCGGTTGAAGGTGGCCCGGGTCGACCGGCCAGTGACCCCCAGGTGCTGCTGGGGCTGTGGGTGTACGCCACAGTGGAGGGGGTAGGCAGCGCGCGGAAGCTGGCACGGCTGTGCCGGGAGCACGACGCTTTCCGTTGGCTGTGCGGGGGCGTGCCAGTGGACTACCATCTTCTCTCGGACTTTAGAGTGGAACACCAGGAAGCCCTGGATGAACTGCTGACCCAGATCGTGGCCACTCTGATGGCCGAGAATCTGGTGACGCTGGAGGAGGTAGCGCAGGACGGCGTGCGGGTCCGTACCAGCGCCGGAAGTGGGTCCTTTCGTAGGAAAGCCCGGCTGGAAGAGTGCCTGGAGGCGGCGCAGAAGCAGGTGGAGCGGCTGGCCCAAGAGCGAGAGCATCCGGACCCAGGGGTCACTCGACGGGAGCGGGCCGCCCGTTCCCGGGCGGCCCGGGAGCGCCTGGAGCGGGTGGAGCACGCCCTGTCCCAACTCCCGGAGGTACAGGCAGCTAAGGAGCGCCAAGCCCAGCATGCGGGGAAGGCGCGGCAGTCCCGGTTGAGGGAGGCGCGGGTCTCCACCACCGACCCCGAGGCGCGGGTGATGAAGATGGCCGACGGCGGCTTCAGGCCAGCCTACAACGTCCAATTGGCTACGGACGTGGCCAGCCAGGTCATCGTCGGGGTGGCGGTTATCAATCGGGGCACGGATCAAGGGGAGGGGCTGGCAGTAGAGGAGCAGGTGGCCCAGCGGACGGGGCGCCATCCGGGTGCCTATCTGGTGGATGGAGGGTTCGTAGACCTTGAGGACATCCGCACATTGGAGGGGGTTGGGGTCCAGGTCTACGCGCCACCCAAGGGGCAGAAGGGCAGCCAGGAGGTGCGCTGGAAGCCTGGCACTGAACCAGCGGTGCTGGCCTGGCGGGAGCGCATGGAGACTGAGGAGGGCAAGGCCACCTACAAACACCGGGCATCTACGGCGGAATGTGTCAACGCTCTGGCTCGGGAGAGACACGGAGTGCAACGCTTCAAGGTCCGGGGTGTGGCCAAGGTCACCTGTATCGCGCTCTTGGTGGCTATTACCCACGACCTGTTGCGTTGGATCACGCTGGGTGGTTGACGCCGTAGTGTAGCCGAACTCAGAAGCGGCACCGGGGATGGTAAGATGCCAAAACCCGGTGCTTCGGGCCTCGCCCACCAACCTTGGCGGATGGCTAAGAGCCAGATCGCTAAAACTCAATCAAGTCACCTAGAACCCGAAAACGGTGAAAAATTCACAAACTCTTCGGCGGATGGGGGATTGGTACGAAAATATGCAGTTTCCAGGCGTCTCCCTTGGGGGAGCTGCTTGAGGTAAGGGGTATCCCCCCCATCCTGACC
>JBHIBI010000261.1:0-1736 GCA_046758985.1 Dehalococcoidia bacterium | reverse complement strand
CCTGACGCTGTGCACCCTGGGTCCGGGAACGCGCTCGACGGCGGAGACAGTGGCCAACGACGTTCTTCCTGTCTTCAAACCCTGAAGGGATTCAAAGGCGTAACCTTTCTCGCTGATGAAACCGTCGGCGAATATGGGGGCCTGAGCCTGTGGGAAACGAAGGAGGACGCCGAGGCCGCCACCAGTGCTCTGCGCCCGTGGCTTCAGGTGTTCAGCTAGGCTTCTTTCCTGACGATTTCACGAACTCCCTCACGGTGTCAATGGGGCGCTTGCCCATGTTTCTGTAGCCCTGGTGGGGGCGCTCGGTGTTGTAGAACTTCAGGTAGCGGTCCAGGTCCTTCTGCAGGGCCTCGATGGATTCATAGAGCTTCTCCCGAAAGGCCCTTCGGAAGAACTCATCCAGGAGCGTGCGGTTGAAGCGTTCCACGAAGCCGTTGGTCTGCGGGCGGCCCACCCTCGCCCTTTTGTGCTGGATGTCATTGAGCGCCAGGTAGAGCTCGTAAGGGTGCGTCTCCTTGCCGCAGTACTCCCGCCCGTTGTCGCTCAGCACGGCCCCCACAGCGATGGCCCAGGTCTCGTACTGGGGAAGGACGTCGTTGTGAAGCACCGCCACAGCGTGCTCGGGCATCTTGCCGGTGTGAAGGTAGGCGAAGCCGTAGCTCCCAAAGGTGTCCACCACCGCCTGAAGCCACACCTTGCCCACCCCCTTGAGGTGTCCCACGAAAAAGGTGTCCTGGGCCAAAAGCTCTCCCGGCCGGGAGGACTCCACGTGGCGCTCCCGAAAACAGGGATTCGCCCGCTCGATGGCGGCCACCTGAGAGGGGGTGAGCTGCAGGCCCTCCTTGGCGGCTCGGTCCTCCAGCTTCAGCAGCCGCTCGTAGCGGGAGGCCAGGCCGTGCTTGGCCAGGATGTTCTGGATGGTGGGGCTGGAGACCGAGATCCCGGAAAGCTTCAGTTGCTGGCTGAGGCGCGTGCAGCCCCACATGGGGTTCTCCGCCGAGAGGGCCAGGATCCTCTCCACCACCTCGGGCGGGGTGGCCATGGGGTGAGACTTGTGGACCGGCGGCAGGTCCCGAAGGCCCTGCAGCCCGTGGGTCTGAAAGCGTCGCTTGTACTCGTAGAACTGGCTGCGGCTCATGCCCCGTCTTCTGCAGGCCTCCGACACGTTGCTCAGGGCCTCGGCCAGCTGCAGGACGCTGAGCCGCTGGCGAACCACCTTCTTCTCGGCGACGGTCATGGCTTCTTCCTCCCGGCTTTGTTGGGGGAACTCCGCCTCGCCTCCGGCTCGGCTCCGTTCCCCCAGCCCCCTCCTGGGGTTACCCTATAACTTGTCCGGGAAGAAGCCTAACTGTACACTGAAGAATCTGAAGAGACAGAGGGGCGCGACTAGCAGCATAGCATTACTCCCTCCGACAACCCGGGCAACCCATCCCGGGATACTTCGGCTCCCCGCAATATGGGCAGTAAAAAAACACTGGGGTCAGGTCTTGAATCTTGACAGGAACCCTTGAACGAAGGCATGGACCCTCTCCGCACCCACGCCTCCAGGTCCTCCCAAGTGGCCTTGACCTCTCGGGGACAGGTGTGTTTCCGTGCTCCATGGCGGTGCCTCCTTTCCCACTAGAACCCCCAGGGTCTTGGTTCAACACCGGAAGGGTACACCGCCGTCTCCGTTTGTACACACCTTTTGGGGCTAGCCCGTATTTCTCACCAAGGCGAAGGGCCGACGCGGCTGT
>JBHIBI010000260.1:0-1738 GCA_046758985.1 Dehalococcoidia bacterium | reverse complement strand
GAGTTGGCCGCCTCTTCCATTGAGGCCGCCTGCCAGTTTGCCCATTTAATCTCCGGGCCCCCGTCCTGGGGCCCAGCCGTCAAATTCTTGCCCTTTCCACTCTTAGAGGGGAGGGAGTTAAAAGCCATAGCTTCCTCTTGTTCATCAAAAGGGCCTTTTGTTGGATTAGAGGACGAAGAAAGGGGGCGGGCCCAGCTGGCGAAATTTCGTCCGAATCCAATTATGGAGATAGTTTTGGAGTTTTCTTAGACTGGGTCTGGACAAGAGGTCACCGTCCTGGGAGAGTGTTGGTAGGGGAAAAACACAACCAGGAGGTGACCCATGAGAGAGTTTAGCAAGAAGCGACGGCAGATGCACACCCCTCGGGCCAGCCTGTGCGTGCTGGGCCAGGTGATAGGGGAGATGGGAGTGTTTCAGGAGCTAAAGCAGGTGAAGGTGCCTCAGAAGGTGGTGCGCTACACCCCACAGGAGAAGCTCGCCTGTGTGATGGCGGGCATGCTGGCGGGGGCCAGCACGGTGAAGGAGACGGAGACCACGGTGGGGACGGACCCGGCGGTGCAGCGGGCCTTTGGGCTGTCTGCCTGCCCGGACCAGTCCACCCTTCAGGACACCCTGGATGCGGCCACCACGAACAGTGTGCAGGAATTACGGGGAGTGGCTGAGGCGCTCTTTCTGCGCTACTCTCCCGCCTCCGGTCGCCTGGCGGCGGGGAGGAGCCTCACGGTGGACATAGACCTGACGCCTCTACCGGCCAGTGCCCGGGCCGAGGGGTCGGAGCGGGGGTATATGGGTAGGGAGCGCTCTAAGACGGGGAGGAAGCTGCTCAGGGTGCGCACCGCCCCGGAGCAGGAGGTGATATACGAGCGGGTGGTGCCGGGGAAGGCGGCCAGCGGCCTGGCCCTGGCACAGGAGGCAGTGACCGAAATGGAGCGCATACTGGGCCTCACCACCGAGGAGAAACGAGCCCTGGTGGTGATCCGCCTGGACGCTGGCTTCGGGGGAGAGGAGACGCATCGCTGGCTGCTGGGCCGGGGCTACCAGCTCCTGGGGAAGATGAAGTCAGGGCCCAGGGTGAGGAAGCTGGCAGCCATGGTGAGCCAGTGGCTTCCCACCTCAAGCCAGGAGAGGGAGGTAGGCGTAGTGCCAACCCCGGTGGACCTGGGGCGGTCCACCCGGCAGTATGCGGTGCGCACCCCCAGCGAGGACAAGCCGGGCGGGATGTACTACGCCGTGCTGGTGACCACCATGGGCCTTTCGCCCCAGGGGGCGGTGGATGCCTATGACGCTCGGGCGGGGATGGAGAATGACTTCAAGGCGGACAAGCACGGGCTGGGGCTCCGGGCAAGAAGGAAGCGGAAGTTGGCGGCCCAGGAGATGGTAGTGCTCCTGGTAGGTCTGGCCCACAACCTCCTGGTCTGGCTCCGTGGCTGGCTGGCCGGAGGTGACCCTCACCTGGGGAAACTGGGGATAGTACGGCTGGTGAGGGAGGTATGGGCAGTGCCGGGCCGAGTGACCTTCCGAGGCCATGGCCTGAGCAGGGTGGTCTTGGCCAGGGCACACCCCCTGGCCCAACAGGTGCGACGAGGGCTGCGAGGTCTCCTCCACACCATCCCTTGCCCAAGTATCACCCTGGGGTATTCGGGCTAAAGTTCGGCAGCTGCAAGTTCTCGCCCCCTTTCTCCTTCTTTCCGCCGCCTGACTAACCACCAGGGGTGCCAAGCTGAGGAGACCATCCGCA
>JBHIBI010000259.1:0-1738 GCA_046758985.1 Dehalococcoidia bacterium | reverse complement strand
GCCACCATGCCCCGGGAGCTGCTGCGCTTCAGCCAGGATAAGAAGCCGGTGGTGGTATGGAACACTACCAGAAGGTGTAACCTCCACTGCATCCACTGCTACACCGAGTCCAAAGACCAGCCTTATCCCAACGAGCTCTCCCAACAAGAAGGTATGGAGCTCATTGACCAATTGGCGGACTTTGGCGTGCCGGTGGTCATGCTCTCAGGGGGTGAACCCTTGTACCGGCCGGACATCCTGGAGCTGGCCAGCTATGCCGCGGCCAAGGGGCTTAGAGTAGTCCTCTCCACCAACGGCAGCATGATCACCCGGGAGGTAGCGGGCGACATCAAGAGGGCCGGAGTATCCTACGTGGGAGTGAGCCTGGACGGCGTGGGCGAGGTGCACGACCGCTTCCGCGGCGTGAAGGGGACCTTTCAGAAGAGCCTGGAGGGCATCCACTACTGCCGTGAGGCAGGAGTGAAGGTGGGCCTCCGCTTCACCCTCACCCGCTACAACTACCATCAGGTTGAGGATATCTTCCGGCTGGTGAAGGAGCAGGGAATAGAGCGGGTCTGTTTTTATCACCTGGTCTACGTGGGCCGCGGCAGGCATCGGGCCCACATAGCCCTGGAGCCGCAGGAGACTAGGCTGCTGGTGGACCTGATCTTCCAGAAGACCCGGGAGCTGTACCAGAAGGGCCTGGAGACGGAGGTCCTTACGGTGGATAACCACGCCGATGCCCCCTACCTCTATCTGAAGCTCCTGAAAGAGGACCCCCAGCGGGCCGAGGAGGTGTACAACCTCCTGCTATGGAACGGCGGCAACAACTCGGGGATAGCCATCGGGTGTGTGGACGAACAGGGCTTCGTCCATCCGGACCAGTTCTGGCGCCGCTACTCCCTGGGGAACGTACGCCAGCGTCCCTTCGGTGAGATCTGGACAGACACCTCCGACCCCCTGATGGCGGGGCTAAAGGATCGGAAGGCCCTGCTAGAGGGCCGGTGCTCAGGATGCCGCTTTCTGGATATCTGCAACGGTAACTTCCGTGTGAGAGCCGAAGCTGCCTCCGGGCTGGTCTGGGCCCCGGATCCAGCCTGCTACCTCACCGACCAGGAGATTGACGCCTCGGTGCCCCTGGAGGTAGTGGCGTGACCCAGGACTACCGCCAGGCCCCCAGAGTCGTCTTCTGGGAGATCACCCGTGCCTGCGCCCTGGTATGTCGCCACTGCCGGGCCGAGGCCCAGCCCCGGCGTCACCCGCTGGAGCTGTCCACCAGTGAGTGCTTTGCCCTGGTGGACGAGCTCTCCCGCCTCGGCAGCTCCATCCTGGTGATTACCGGTGGCGACCCCTTGATGCGCCGCGACCTTTTTGAGGTGGTGGAGCACGCCGTGGCTCGGGGCCTGCGGACCTCCCTCTCGCCCAGCGTCACTGCCCTGGTGACGCCCAACAGGCTGGGCCAAGCCTACCGGGCCGGGGTGCGCCATATCTCTTTCAGTCTGGACGGAGCCACTCCCGAGGTTCACGATACCTTCCGGGGTGCCCCCGGCTCCTTTGAGCGCACCCTCCGGGCCATCGACGACGCTCGGGCCCTGGGACTCACCGTCCAGGTGAATACCACGGTAAGCCAGTGGAACGTGGCCCACCTGGAGGAGATTGCCGGCGTCGTCGCCCGCTCTGGCGCTGTCCTGTGGGACGTGTTCTTCCTGGTGCCCACCGGCCGTGCCAGGGCCGAGGAGATGCTCTCGCCCCAGGAGCA
>JBHIBI010000258.1:0-1786 GCA_046758985.1 Dehalococcoidia bacterium | reverse complement strand
GCTGGAGACGGTGCCGTTTTGGGACGTGCCCTGCCTCCCAGAGCGGCGCAGGGCTGTGGAGAAGGCGCTCCTGCCCCACCTACTTACCAGCCGGCCGGTGGGCGGCCCTGCTCGGCGTAGGCCCTGCCAGAGCAGCCTCAGACCCTGGCGCGAGACCCGCAGGGTCTGGCGCGGTGTGAACACCAGAAAGGCGAGGAACAGCAGTACCAGGGCCTTCAAGGCCCCCAGGCCCACGGGCGTGCCACCCAGGTAGCTCCCCCAGTTACCCGCCAGGCTGACCTCTCTCAGGATACCGCTGCCCGGGTGGAAGAAGGAGAGGAGGGAGAGGGTCAGGGCCACCAGCAGGGCTGAGGTTAGCCACTCGCGCCATCTCTGTAGAAGCCAGCGGGGCCGGTAGCGCAGAGCACTGAGGAACAGGAGGGCCCACAGGGCTACGGGGATGAGGCCAAAGCCCAGGGCCTGAGCTATGCTTTCCTGGGCCACTCCCAGGGGCTGCGCTACCCATGGCGGTCCCCAGCGGCTCAGGGCGACCAGCGCCAGGATCAGAAGGGCACCGAGACGCCATCCCCAGCGGGAGAACAGGAATGCCAGGAGGCGTACCTCCGATGGGGCACCCTTCCGCTGAGGCCGCTTACCCTCTTGGTCCACACGCTTTGCCATGCTGGCGACGCATCCATCCTCAGACTTCCAGGGCTACAGGTACTATCATAGGACGTCGGCCCAGCTCTTTGTAGAGGTAGTTACCCACACTTTCCTTGACTTTCGAGTTCACCAGGCTCCAGTCCAGGGGAGGGCCTTCGTGATCCAGGGTGGACATGACCAGATGGGCCACCGCATTCGTCAAGGGGAGCTCTTGCTCTTGGTCCACGAGGCCGCTGGAGATGACCTCGGGCGGGCGGCTGAGCCGGCCGGTTTTCCTGTCCCAGGCAATAACGATGACCAGGACACCATCCTCGGCCGGCGGCTTCTTCTCCCGTATGCCTTGGCTCTTGGCTTCTCGAGTGTGCGTGCCGTCCACGTAAATATGGCCGGCAGGGATGCGCTCGACAACGCCCCCGCCCTTGGCGGTCAGGTCCAGCACCTGGCCGTCTTCGAGAACGAAGGTGTTCTCCCTGGGGACGCCTAGTGACTGGGCGAGCTGGGCGTGGACCACCAGGTGGCGGTACTCCCCGTGGACGGGGACGAAGAAACGAGGCCGTGTCAGGTTGAGCATCAGCTTCAGCTCTTCCTGGCTGGCGTGGCCGTGGACATGCACCGTAGCCACCTTGTCGTAGAGCACCCGGGCACCCTGACGGAAGAGGTTGTTGATGGTCCTGCTGACCACCGTCTCGTTACCTGGGATAGGTGTGGCGGAGATGATCACCGTATCACCAGGGATGATCTGGATCTCTCTGTGGCCCCGGTTGGCGATGCGGACCAGGGCGGAGGTAGGCTCTCCCTGGCTTCCCGTGGTGACCAGCACTACCTGCTCGGGTGGCAGGCGCTTGGCCTGCTCCAGCGGAACCAGGACGCCTTCGGGAGGGGTAAGGTAGCCCATCTTGGTGGCGATGTTCACGTTGTCCACCATGCTGCGGCCCACAATAGCCACCTTGCGGCCATATCGTGCCGCCGCCGTCAGCACCTGCTGGACGCGGGAAATGAGGGAGGCGAAGGTAGCGATCATCACCCGTCCGGGGGCCTCACCGATGGCCCGGTGCAGGGCCTCCCCGACCACCGCTTCCGAGGGCGTGTAGCCGGGCAGCTCGGCGTAGGTGGAGTCGGCGAGGAGCAGGAAGACCCCCTGGCG
>JBHIBI010000257.1:0-1789 GCA_046758985.1 Dehalococcoidia bacterium | reverse complement strand
AGCCTCACCCCCCCGGCCCCCCTCTCCTGACGACAAAAGGCGTCGTCAGGAGAGGGGGGAGTGGCGCTCATTTTGGGCAAAGCTCCCCCTCTCCCGAAACGGGGGTTTCGTTTCGGGAGAGGGGGTCGGGGGGTGAGGCAAAGGAGGTATGGATATGGAAATGCGTATGATTGGTCTCTCGGAAGAACAAAAACTCATCTGGCGAATGTGCCGTGACTTCGTGGACGAGGTGGTCACCCCTTTCGTCCGGGAGAATCGGGAGCGAGAGTGGCTGGCCCCCCCGGAGGAGCGATTTCCGGTGGAGCTCCTCCAGGCTGCGGATAAGCTGGGTCTGCGCACCCTGGCCGTGCCGGAGAAGTACGGCGGAACACATTTCGACGCCCAGGCCCAGACCTTCGCCATCATCGCCGAAGAGCTGGCACGCGGGGACTCTGGCTTTGCGGACATCCTGGGCCAGAACTGGAAGCTGGCCGTCCTCCTCAGCGCTTGCGCCCCCCAGCACCTCCAGGATGAGTGGTTCCCCCGCTTGATGGAAGATCCTACCTTTGTGATGGCCCACGCTCTGACCGAGCCCCGTGGGGCCTCTGACCGCTGGCTGCCCTACAACGTGCCCGCGGCCAACATGCACACCAAAGCTACCTTCAAGGATGGTTTCTGGGTGCTGAACGGCCGCAAGCAGTTCATTACCAACGCCTACGACGCCAAGCTGTACGTGGTTTACGCCAACACCAACCCCGACGTGGGCATCCAGGAGGGGACGAGCAGCTTCCTGGTGCCGCGTGGCACGCCGGGCTTCACCATCACGCGGACCAACGAGAAGATGGGATCGCGCTTTATGAACAATGCAGAGCTCCTGTTCGAGGATTGCCGGCTACCGGAGGATCATCTTCTCGTCAAGGACATCGCCCTCAAGAAGGCCGGGGTCTACTTCCGTCCGGGGAAGATCCTTCAGGCAGCGAAGAACCTGGGGGTCGGGATGGCAGCCTTTGAGGACACCGTCACCTATGTCCAGGACCACGTCCAGGGTGGACGGCAGCTCATCAAGCATCAGATCGTGGCCGCTCACCTGGCGGACATGGCCATCAAGCTGGAGACGGTGCGGGCCTTTACCCGCTACGCCGCCCGGGCGCTGGACGAAGGCGCCTCGGACGCCGGCCGGCTGTGCCTCATGGCCAAGGTCTACGCCTCGGAGGCAGTCCTTGACGTGTGCCGGCAAGCCATGGAACTCCACGGCGGGAGCGGGGTAATGCTGGAGGTGGGGATCGAAAAGCACTTCCGCGACGCCGCCATGTTCCTCCATATGGATGGCACCACTGACATCCATCACTTCAAGATCGTAAAGGCCATGTTTCCTGACACGGCGGGCACATATGCAGGGCCCGAGGGAGAACTGATAGCCCATGCCTGATGTGAAAGTACAAGCTGCCATAGACAACTGGGCTCCGCGCTTCACCGCGCAGGGCGTGGATTATAATGACTTCGTCCGCACCACCGCGAAGATTGAACGGTGGGACGAATGGCTGGATGCCTGGTCTGCAACCGGCGACGTGCACACCGAACTGGCGCGCCAGGCCGAGGCGAAGGGCCGGGTGCTGACGGCCGGCGAGGCCTACGTGCGCGCTGCTCTGTGTTACCACTTCGCCAAGTTTGTGTGGATGGTGGACATGGACAGGCACCGGGCGGCGGCCGACATGGCAGTAGCCAGCCTGTACGCAGCCCATCGCCTGCTCGACCCGACTGCTGAGCGGGTTGAAGTTCCCTTCAATGGAACGACGATGGTGGGAAACCT
>JBHIBI010000256.1:0-1797 GCA_046758985.1 Dehalococcoidia bacterium | reverse complement strand
TCCAGGATACGCTTTCCCCAATAGGGAAAGCCACCCATTCTTTGGCAGAATGGTGGCGGTTCCAAGAGACCCACTGCGGGACTTTGCACGACAACATAACTGAACAAAAATACGCCCGGCATTAGCTACGGGAGCACAGCGCAAAGCTGCGACTATCTTCCAAGCAGGTTGTCGTGGGTTCGACTCCCATCTCCCGCTCCAGCTGAAGCTAAGCTAGCTTTGAGAAGGAGCCGCCCCGGATCGGGGCGGCTCTCGTTTTTGGCGAAGTTGCCAACCTGCCCAACAGAATTTCCTGTCGCCTCCCTCAGGAAGGGCTACTTGCCCCCTGGACAATTCACAGGAAGGGAGGCTGGTATACCATGGGAAGCAGCAGGCATCTCAGATGGGACGAGATGGACAAGAATCACACACCCCTGGAGAAGCTGATTCGCCACTTCGAGGTCCATAACCGGACTGAGGGTAAATTCACCCGGACCGTGGAGTGGTACAAGGAGGGCTGGAGCTCTTCCTGCGCTGGCTTAATCTCCGGGCCACCCAACGAACCTGGACAATATGGACCAGAGCAGAGTCCGGGAGTTTATTCTCCACCCCCAGGAAAAGCCATCCCTTAGGCGGTGTGGTGCTGTATACCATGTGCAACGAGCAGCGAAGTGTCGGCTTGACGGTGCGGAGCGCCGCCGAGTAGGATGATGCTGCCTTTTAAGGAAGAAAGGAGGACGAACATGGCCGCCATCACCTTCATGGCCTGGCCGGAGCAGTCAAATCGGTCCTACCAGGTCAGCCGTATCATAAGCCTTAGCGACTTTGGCGCAGCCGACTTCACCGAGGTCTACCAGGCCATCCAACGCATTGACCCCACCGACGACTACAGCTGGAACCGGGAGTGGTTGCGCATGGCCCAACTGGTGGAAGAGATGGGGCGGGAGGCTGCGGCCCATAGCAACCACGCCTCGGCCCGTTTCGCCTACCAGCGGGCTTCCAATTACTATCGCCTCGCCCAGGATGTCCTCCCCCCCGATGACCCTAACAAGCTGCCTCTACAGCGCAAAGCCCGCGAGTACTTCCTCAAGGCCCTCCCCTACCAGGAGGCGCGCGTGGACTGCGTGGAGATACCCTACGAGGAGACGACTCTCCCTGGCTTCTTCGTCCACGCCCGCTGGGTTGACGGCCCTGCCCCCACCATCATCTGGCTCAGCGGTGCCGACTCCCTACCAGAGGAGAACTACTTCAACATGGGAATACCTGCGGCCAATGCTGGCTACAACGCCCTCTTCTACGACCACCCTGGCCCCGGTCTGGCCCTCTACGAGAGGGGGCTAGGCACTAGGTACGACAGTGAGCACTTCGTGACGCCGGCAGTAGACTACCTGTTGTCTTGCCCAGAGGTGGACGGTAGCCGCATCTGCCTAGGGGGGCCGAGCTTCGCCGCCTACCATGTGCCCAGGGCTGCCGCCTTCGAGAAGCGCCTCGCTGCCGCCGTCTCCTTGGGTGCCATGTATGAGTGGATGCCGCGGGAGGGGGTTCCTGTCACGAGCCGTATGCTCCGCCTCTTCGGGGCCAAGAACGAGGAGGAGTACCATGAGATACGCTCCCGCTTCACCCTACGAGGTGTACTGGACAAGGTGACGTGCCCCTTCTTGGTTATCGTAGGAGTAGACGACTTTGTACCTTTCCCGGCTACGACGGCTCTCCGCTACCTGGAGGAGCTGGGGTCGGAGGTGAAAGCAGCACGGGTCATCGAACGGGACAACGACCTGGGCGGAGTGCTCCACTGCCAGAAGGACAACCTTCACGTGT
>JBHIBI010000255.1:0-1813 GCA_046758985.1 Dehalococcoidia bacterium | reverse complement strand
GGAGCCACAAGCCCAACACCGCCGTGGCCCAGGCCTACTACAACAAGCAGGAGGGCATCAAGCGCCTCGCCACGGAGACGGGGGCAGGCCAGTGGGGCAGCGCCTTGGCCATGGCCTGCAACTTCCTGGGCCTGGAGTGCAAGGTGTACATGGTGAAGGTGAGCTACCACCAGAAGCCCTACCGCCGTTCCATGATGGAGGCCTGGGGGGCCACGGTGGTGCCCAGCCCCAGCCAGGAGACCCAGGCAGGCAAGGGCATCCTGGCCCAGAACCCCGACTCCCCCGGCAGCCTGGGCATCGCCATCAGCGAGGCGGTGGAGGATGCCGCCACCCACGACGACACCAACTACTCCCTGGGCAGCGTGCTCAACCACGTGCTGCTGCACCAGACCGTCATCGGCCAGGAGAGCAAGCTGCAGATGGAGAAGGCGGGCGTCTACCCCGACCTGGTCATCGGGTGCGTGGGGGGAGGCAGCAGCTTCGCCGGCATCGCCTTGCCCTTCCTGCGGGACCGGCTCAAGGAGGGCAAGAGGGTCCAGTTCATCGCCGTGGAGCCCGAGGCCTGTCCCAGCATCACCCGGGGCTCTTACACCTACGACCACGGGGATACCGCTGAGCTGATCCCCCTGGCCAAGATGTACACTCTGGGTCACACCTTCGTTCCGCCTCGCATCCACGCCGGCGGGCTGCGCTACCACGGCATGGCCCCCATCATCAGCGCCCTCTGCGACCAGGGCCTTATCGAGGCCCGGGCGGAGCACCAGACGGCGGTGTTCAAGGCCGCCGTCCTCTTCGCCCAGACCGAGGGGATCATCCCCGCCCCCGAGCCCTCCCACGCCATCAAGTCCACCATCGACGAGGCGCTGAAGTGCAAGGAGACGGGCGAGGCCAAGACCATCCTGTTCAACCTGTGCGGCCACGGCCACTTCGACATGTCGGCCTACGACGACTACTTCTCGGGCAAGCTCCAGGACTACGCCTACCCGCGCGAGGAGGTGGAGAAGGCCCTGGCGGGCCTGCCGCAGGTGTAGCCTGTATCGTGAACTTATCCCAAAATTGGTCTTTGGGGGAGTGCAGAGGGGGCAAAGCCCCTTCTGCCGGGGGTCTGGGGGTGTCCCCCAGATTCGTGCTTCTCCCCCTCTCCCTTGCTAAGGGAGAGGGGGACACAGAGGGTGAGGGTTTTTGGGATAGGTTCGTCTACCGAGAAGATTCGTGAGTGAGGTAGGAGGTGCGGCGGTGCTCGAGGGAAACCGGGAACGGTCCGTCTCCGTAAGAATGACAGGGCCTCCTCCCGTGAAAGCCAAATTCGGTGGGAGGAAGGGTGCCCACAGACGAGAGCAGAACCTTCAGGCCAAGGAAGAGCTACGAAAGGCCGCTAAGCAAGAACTCAACCGACGCCTAGCGGCCGTGAGGGGTAGTCTCGCGCTGAGTGACCTCGCACCTTTGCTAGGTCGCAAGGGACTGCGCATGGAACTTATACGCGGCGACTTCCGGTTTGACGCGCCCAACATAGTCGGAGGCATCGCCGATGCCCTTAAAGGCATTTGCTACGAAGATGACTCCCAGGTTAGGGAGATTTGCTATGTCGAAAAGCCCGGAGATCAGGTTGAGTATACCGTAACTGTGTATGCTATTGAGTAAGCGGGGTTCTCATGTACTACCCAACCCTCGATGAAGTGAAGCGCCTGGCATCCCAGGGCAACCTGGTGCCGGTCTACCGGGGGATCAACGCTGACCTGGAGACGCCGGTGTCGGCCTACCTCAAGGTGGCCCGGCCCCCCTTCTCCTTCCTGCTGGAGAGCGTGGAGGGCGG
>JBHIBI010000254.1:0-1835 GCA_046758985.1 Dehalococcoidia bacterium | reverse complement strand
GAGAGCTAGAGTGAGAGCCCGACTGGTCTCCATTCTGGCCGATATGCTCCGCTCGGCCCTAGCATGGGAGGCGGAGCACGGGGCACCGCAGCCATCGTCGGGACCAGAGGCGTCGAACGGGTTGACAGGTATACCCAGGCGTATACACTGTCCACCACCAGCGGGCAGGCAGCCCCTGGACACCCTGCAAGGAGACGAGAATGGTCGCGACACAGACCACGAAGAAGCCAGGGATGGGCATCTCCAGCTTCGAAGACCTGAAGGGGCTGAGGGCTGAGGGCTACGTAAGGGACTCCACCCTGGACCAGCGGGACGGCTACGGGCCCGATATACAGCGCCACAACATCCAACGGTTCGTCCAGAGCTATGGCGTCCTGCTGGGAGAGCGGTGGTACACCGAGTTCGTCTCCGGCAGGCAGGTGGCCAAGCGATATGAGTTCCAGCGTATCCTGGAGGACGCCCGCCTGGACCGCTTCGACGTACTGCTGGTGGACCACACCTCCCGTTTTGGGCGCAACCAGGAAGACTCCATCCGCTACAAGCGGGAGCTGATGGACCTGGGGAAGGTGGTGGTCTTTGTCTCCCAGGGGATCATCTCAGGGAGCGAGCGGGACTTCATCACCGAGCGGATCAACGAGACCCTGGACGAGGCATACTCTCGCAACCTCTCACGGTACGTGCGGGCCGGGTGTGCCGAGAAGGCGGCCAGGGGCCACGCCCTGGGCCGACCGCCCCTGGGCTACCGCACAGAGAGGTCCGCCGGAGGCCGGGGTGCCTGGCACGCAGTAGACGATGCCACCATGCCCGTGCTCCTGGCCATGCTGAGGGGTTACGCCTCCGGGAAGCACTCCTTCGACACGTTGGCCCAGGAGTTGAACGCCAGGGGCTTCAGGATGTCCAGAGGAAGGCCTTTTACTGCCAGCTCCATCAGTACCGTTCTCAACAACCGCTTCTACGAAGGTAATGTGGTGTACCACAGGGGAAGGCCCGATGAGGAGGTAATAAAAGGGGCCCACCATGTACCTGAGGAGGCGCGGGAGCTGTGGCTTCGATGCCAGGAAGTAAGGCGAGAACGGGGGCAGCCGGGATGGCACAGTCCTTCGGAGCGTCGGCAGAGAGTCTACCCATTGACGGGGGTGTTGGTGTGCGACGGTTGCGGCCAGCCCTTCCACGGTGTAGGTTGCTTTAACAAGGGGCGCCTTTACCCGCGGATGGAGCACGGCTGGCACCGATGCGGGATGCGGCCGGAGTCGGTTCCGGCCCCCAGAGTGGAGCAGGAGTTTGCCCACCGGGTCCTGGCCTGCATCAGCCTAGATAATGGCTGGCGGCAAGCAGTGCTCCGGGCCCTGGCCAGCGAGGGGCCGGAGCCCGACCGCAGTCTGGAGATTAAGCGCATCGACGCGGCCCTGGCCAACCTCCGCAAGCAGCACCTTTGGGGAGCACTCAGTGACGAGGAGTTCAAGACGGAGTTTCAGGCCCTCCAGCGCCAGCGCAAGTCCGTGGAGCCCAGGCCCACACCGACGCAGAACATTGACCTGGACCGGGCGGCCCAGTCATTGCGGGACCTACCCGCCTTGTGGCAACATCCGGGTGTCACCCCAGAGCAGCGACGGGAGCTGGCGCGGGAGGTTTTCCAGGAGGTCAGACTTCGGGAGGGGGAGCTGGTAGCCGTCACCCCTCGGCCCGATTACGCTCCGCTCTTCGCCTATAGCCTGTGGCGTCAGCACCAGGTTGTTGGTGGTGAGCGTTCAAGCTGAGCTTGTCGAACCGCGAATTTAGATCGCTCCTTAACATGGTAGTGGATAGCTCTCTGCCGGGACACTCGGCGGCCAAGG
>JBHIBI010000253.1:0-1842 GCA_046758985.1 Dehalococcoidia bacterium | reverse complement strand
GGGGAGACACTATTGGTCTGAAACTGGCAGGCGCCCGGATAGTCCGCGAGAACGGTGACCTGTCGGGATTCTTCCACACCTTTGTGAGGAGCATGGCTGCTAGCCTCAGCGCGTTGCCCCTGGGTCTAGGGTACTGGTGGGCGTTCTGGGACCCCTGGAGGCAGACCTGGCACGACAAGATTATGCACACCTACGTGTTGCGTAACACGGATGAGCTGGCAAGCCGACCAGGGTCAAGCTCAGGAGCGGCCGTAGCATGGTTCTGGGTGCTTCTGTTGCTGCCTATCGTTCTCTTCTTCCTCTTTGTCATGATTGTCCTGGCGGCACTGGCCGCCGCCTAGTGCTGCTTCGTGCCTTGGATACAGGGCTAGGAGGAGGTTCCGTCAATAGGTGTGGAAATGAGATCAGGCGGGGACCTCCTCCAGGACCCGTTGGTACTCCAGGACATGGCATGAGCGCTGCCGGTGCTGGTGATAGACACCGGGGAGTAGCTCCCTCCCTCTCAACCTCTGGAATCGTCTCTCTCCTACCATGAGCAGCTTCCAGATGAGGGCCGTGGCACGGTCTACTCGCTTGTACCGCTTCGCCGCATCCGTCCTCAGCCGCAGGGCCGCAAAGGGAGACTCTATCGGATTGGTGGTACGCAGGTGCTGCCAGTGGACCTGGGGGTAGTCGTAGAAGGTGACCATCCGGTCCCAGTCCCGCACCAGGGTCTCTGCCGCCGCCTGATACCCCCGTTCACCACACCAACTCACAAAGGCATCCCTTCTCTCTTCCGCCTCGTTGCGGGTGGCTCTATAGGGGATAGAGCACAGCAGGGGCTTGGCCTCGCCGTGGGCCCGCTTGGGGAGCCGGTCCAGCACGTTCAGCACCTTGTGGTTCCAGCACCGTTGCTCCTTCGCCTCGGGAAAGACGTTCCGGAGGGCACCCCAGATGCCCAGGTGACCGTCACCGATGACCAGACAGGGGGAACCCATCCCTCGAGCCTTCAGGTCCCGGAGCAAGGCTGACCAGCTCTCGGTGGACTCCCGATACCCCGGCTCGATGGCGACGATCACCTTGCGACCATCCGTCAGAGCGGCCAGGGCCACCAGCACCGCCGCCTTCTCCTTCTCCAGCCCCGCCTTCACGTAGACTCCATCCACCCACAGGTACACCACCTCCAACTCTTCCAGCGATCGTCGTCTCCACGCCTGGTACTCTCCCTGCCACCGATCCTTCAGCCGGGCCACCGTGCTGGCGGACACTGGAGCCTCATCCCCCAGTAGGCCCCGGAGTGCCAGGTCGAAGTCCCCCTCCGCCAGGCCATGGAGGTAGAGCTGGGGAAGCAAGTCCCGTACCTTGGTGCTCTGCCGAACGAACAGCGGGAGCACCCGGCTCTGGAAACGCTCCTCGGTGCTCCGCACACGGGGCCGCCGGACCTCTACGGTGCCTGCACCCAGCGTCAAGCGGCGGGGCTTGCCATGCCCGTTCCGGTAGCCGGGTCGGCTCTCCACCAGGAAGCGTCGTGCTGATCGTGCCCTCCCCAGAAACTCCGTCAACTCCTCCTCCAGCAACTCCTGAATGAGGCTCTGCACTTGACCCCGTACCCACTCCTCCAGATGGTCCCAATGAACCCTTGACCCTTCATCGTCTCTTATGCTTTCCTTTCTCATGGGCGGTGTTACCTCCTCTTGGGCCTCAAAGCCCGTTGTGCTTCAGAGGTAGGTTACACCGCCTGTCTATTTACACACCTTCTGAGGATACCTCGGGGCGACTACGGGAGCTTCGAGGCTCGCCGTTTTGACGGTAGGCTCGGCCTCGGGACCTGGAAACCGCTCGGCCTCGGTCAGCTCGGTGGGC
>JBHIBI010000252.1:0-1846 GCA_046758985.1 Dehalococcoidia bacterium | reverse complement strand
CCGAGTGGTCCTGGAAGGTCCTTCTTGAAGGGTGGCCCGCATGCCCCGATTGGATCGGGACACCACTTCCCATCAATATCGCCCGGCGCCTTTCACCAGGACCCCTGCGAAAGAGGGAGCAACAGGGGCGTGTGCTGCTCCGCCTTCGAGTTTGTGAATTTTTCGCCGTTTTCAGGTTTTAGGTGACTTGATTGAGTTTTAGCGATCTGGCTCTTGGCCAACTGCCAAGGTTGGTGGGCGAGGCCCAATGCACGGGGTTTAGGCATCTTGCCATCCCCGGTGCCCCGTCTGAGTTCGGTTACACCACGGCGTCAACCGCCCAGCGTGATCCAGCGCAACAGATCATGGGTAATAGCCACCAGGAGCGTGATACAGGTGACCTTGGCCACACCCCACACCTTGAAGCGTTGCACTCCGTGTCTCTCCCGAGCCAGAGCGTTGACACATTCCGCCGTAGATGCCCGGTGTTTGTAGGTGGCCTGGCCCTCCTCAGTCCCCATGCGCTCTCGCCACGCCAGCACCTTAGGCTTGGTGCCGGGTCTCCAGGGCACCCCCTGGGCTCCTTCCCGTCGCTTGGGTGGGGCGTAGACCCGGACCCCGTGCCCCTCCAATGTGCCAATGTCTTCAAGGTCCACAAACCCTCCATCCACCAGATAAGCCCCAGGATGCTGCCCGGTCCGCTGGGCCACCTGCTCCTCCACCGCCAGCCCCTCCCCCTGATCGGTGCCCCGATTGGTCACTGCCACCCCGACGATGACTTGACTCTCCACGTCCGTAGCCAATTGGACGTTGTAGGCTGGCCTGAAGCCGCCGTCGGCCATCTTCATCACCCGCGCCTCGGGATCGGTGGTGGAGACCCGGGCCTCCTTCAACTTGGCCTGCCGCGCCTTTCCCCCATGCTGGGCTTGGCGCTCCTTGGCTGCCTGCACCTCCGGCAGTTGGGACAGGGCGTGCTCCACCCGCTCCAGGCGCTCCCGTGCCGCCCGTTCCCGTGCTGCCCGTTCCCGACGGGTGAGTCCGGGGTCCGGATGTTCTCGCTCTTGGGTCAGCCGCTCCACCCGGGCCTGTGCCGCCTCCAGGAACTCCTCCAGCCGAGCCTTCCTACGAAACGAGCCACTTCCGGCACTGGTACGGACCCGCACCCCGTCCTGTGCTACCTCCTCCAGCGTCACCAGATTCTCGGCCATCAGAGTGGCCACGATCTGGGTCAGCAGTTCATCCAGGGCTTCCTGGTGTTCCACTCTAAAGTCCGAGAGAAGATGGTAGTCCACCGGCACGCCCCCGCACAGCCAACGGAAGGCGTCGTGCTCCCGGCACAGCCGCGCCAGCTTCCGTGCACTGCCCACCCCCTCCACCGTAGCGTACACCCAAAGCGCCAGCAAAACCTGAGGGTCACTGGCCGGTCGACCCGGACCACCTTCAACCGCCCGGATGGAAGCATAGAAGGCCGACAGGTCCAGGCGGTCCAGGAAGTCCCAGATGGCCCGCGCCTGGTGATCTTCAGGCAGCGTGGCATTCAGGTCTTGCATCAGGAATTGGATTTGGTTGCGCATCGGCCGCACTACCCGCGCATCTTGAGGCCGAGTCGGCTCTACCGGCTTCCTTTCCGAACCTTCCGGCAGATCAGGAAACATGCTCCATTGCTCCACCACACACCTCAGCTGTCTCGGATGCCTTATTTTACTTCACCGGCCCTAAATTGGGGGATTTGTTCACAGGCTCTTCGGCGGAGCAGCACACGCCGCTGTTCCTCCGTCTTTCGCAGGGGTTCTGGTGAAAGGTGCCAGCCTATTTTCGTTGGCCGTGGTGCTGGTGACAACCGGCATGGGCGATTCTTATGAACATG
>JBHIBI010000251.1:0-1849 GCA_046758985.1 Dehalococcoidia bacterium | reverse complement strand
ATCTATGGGCTCTCCGACCTGTCGAGACCGGCCTGCTAGGAACGGAACAGTCGGCACGGACCGAGTTCGTCCCCTCAAGTCTGAACACTTACGGCCCACAGGGTGCCCGTCAGATTCTTGCGCTGGACGGTGGGGCTGGTTTTGGCGCGCCGGATCGCCCGACAGCCATTCGACGCCAAGGATGGTCGGCCGCGGGTGGCCGACGGACGGCGGTGGGTATTTTGTCAACTTGAGCTGGTTTTTCCTTGGCATTCCCTGGGGTCGGCGCCGTTTTACACTGAGCCGCCGTCCTGTTGTTGACCCTAGTTGGCGCTGGCCTTTCTACCGTAGGCTCTTCAGGGCTTGGCTTGGCCCGCCGCCCAGCCCCATGCTCCTTGCCCTTTTCTCGTATCCGCTGGCTGATTTGAGGCCAGGCATCCTCCCACCGGTCGCTACACACTATGGAGCGCAATGCCACCATCGGGTTTACATGCTCCCTGGCCCAGCGCATCCCCGACCCCTTGAGCCGCGCCTCCACTACCAGCTTGTTGGCGCTCTCCACCGCCCCGCTGCCGATGGGGTAGCCCATTGCCTGGAAATCAACGTACCTTATCTGCTCCTGACGTTTCTCCAGATACTCCAGGCTACCCTTGAGTGTCTTGAGGGCCTCACTACCGGCTCTACCCGTCGTCTCCAACTCCTTGCTCAGTTCCCCCAGGTTGCTCAGCAGCTGTTCCGGGTCTCCATGTTTCAACTGGTGCAACTGTACTCCCAGCCACTCGCTGGCGGCTGCGGTACCCGCGCCGAAGGCTGCCTGGCCCGCCTTGGCCAGGTACTCCGCGGCATGGCACCAGTCTAGAATGCGCACCGCATCGGGCCGGTGCAAGTCGATGAATTTCTGCTGCCACTCTGCACCGTCCACCACCGCACACACCTTCCCAGCCCTTTCGGTCCCCCGCCGGTGGGTTTCCACCGTAGCCAGCCAGGCGAAACTTTGGTGCTCGGCCATCCTGGAAAAGTAGGACATCTCCTTGGCATGCACCGCCCACTCCCCTCCTTCCAGCACCGGCTCCCCGATGGTGCCTAGTGCCAGGGTCTTCACCTCGGCCCACTCCCCATGCAACAAAGGCACCATCGCCCCATCCACGCTCAACTGCTGCAGGGCCGGCCCTTGAGGAGCCTCGGGCATCTCCTTCTCCAGTATCTCCACCTGTGCCGTTTGTACCTCCACGTAAGCCTCCCCACTCTTCTCCGTGGCACGACGCACCGTGGCCTCCGACACCGCCACCTTTCGAAAATGTCCGATTAGCTTGGCCCCTTCGGCAAAGGGTATCCAGCTGCCCAGACGCACCAGGTCCTCGACCAGGTTCGGGGTCAGACTCCCTGGCAACAGCCCCAATTCTTCATCCAGGGGGAAAAACCCCCGTCCCGCAGGCGGGGCACACCATATAGCTCCGCTTCAGGTTAATGCGCTGATCGTAGTAGGTGGTCACACTTCGGGTACCCTGACCCCTACTCTCCAAACGGTGGTCACACCGGCCACAGCGGAGCCTTTCATCCTCTAGATCACTACTCACCTTGGTCGCTTCACTGGCCAGTGCCACGTCTTGTAGCAAGCGCGCTCGGGCTTTGGCCAAACTCGCGTCCACTGCCTCCTCGATCTCCTTCAAGGTGGCCTTAGGGTGTTGCAGGCGCCACTCCTTAATACCCAGCAGCACTTCCTCGGCCAGCTCCTCCCAACTATCCTCGAGTTCCTTCTTCCACATCCCGGCCCCTCCCAACAAGTTATGTTCTCCCTTTTTACCACATCGACATTCCCTTGCTACTTGTCGCCTGCTACCACCTTCCGCAAGAATCTGACGGGCACCCG
>JBHIBI010000250.1:0-1850 GCA_046758985.1 Dehalococcoidia bacterium | reverse complement strand
GGCGAGTCGGTGGCCGAGGGCGTCATCGACCGGTGGCTGAAGAAGCCCGGCGACCGGGTGGAGAAGTACGAGCCGCTGGTGGAGGTGGTCACCGATAAGGTGAATATGGAGGTGCCCTCGCCTGTCTCGGGGACCCTTCTGAGAATCCTGGCGCAGGAGGGGGAGACGGTGCCCATGGGAGCCCCCATCGCTGAGGTGGAGACAGATGAGCCGGTGTCTGAAAGGACAGCGAAGGCCAAGACCGAGCCCATCGGGAGGACAGGAGTCCTCCTGGAGGAGACGGTGCCCGGAGGACCTACGGGAGCCGGAGTAGTGGAGGAGATACCCTCCTACTCGCCGGTGGTGCGGAGGCTGGCCCAGGAGCACGGGATTGACCTGGCCCAGGTGCGGGGGACAGGGCTGAAGGGTCGGGTCACCAAGGCGGACGTGCTGAGGTGTATCGAGGCCCGCAAGGGGGCTACCGCTGGGGTGACGGAGCCCGCTGTTCAACCTACAACGACCGACGAGGAGGCCCTCGCTCTCACACCCATCCGCAGGATGATCGCCGAGCACATGGTGCGCAGCGTTTCCCAGATACCCCACGCCTGGGCGATGGTAGAGGTTGACGTAACGAACCTGGTGCGGCTGCGGGAGACGGCCAAGGAGACGTTCCAGCAGCGAGAGGGGATGGATCTCACCTACCTCCCCTTCCTGATGAAAACGGTGGCAGAGGCGCTGAAGGAGCACCCCATCCTGAATGCCACCTGGGGCGGCGACCGGATCATCCTGAAGCGGCGTTTCAATATCGGCATCGCCGTGGCCGCCCCCGAGGGGCTCATCGTGCCGGTGGTCCACGACGCCGACCGGCTGAGCATCGCCGGGCTGGCCAAGGCCTGCCGCGACCTCACTGTGCGGGCGCGGGAGGGCAAGTTGCGGCTGGAGGACGTGCAGGGGGGCACCTTCACGGTGAACAACACGGGGGCCCTGGGCTCGGTGGTCTCCCAGGCCATCATCAACTACCCCCAGGCGGGCATCCTCACCACCGAGGCTATTGTCAAGCGGCCCGTGGTAGTCGAGGGCGACACCATCGCCATCCGGCACATGATGAACGTGGGGCTCTCCTTCGACCACCGGGTAGCCGACGGTGCCCAGGCAGCGGCCTTCCTCCAGGCGGTGAAGGGCCGCCTGGAGGCCATGGGGCCGGATATGCCGATCTACTGAGGACATGAGACGCTGTCAGTACATAGAGCTAGGGCTGGTGGAGTACGGCGAGGCCTGGGAGTTCCAGCGGGCCCTGGCGGAGCAGGTGCACCAGGGCCAGCAGCCGGACACCCTCCTGCTGCTGGAGCACCCCCACGTCTACACCATCGGACGGCGGGGCCAGCGGGAGGAGGTGTTGCTGGACGACGAGGCCCTGGCGCAGCGTGGCGTGGCCCTCCACTGGGTGGACCGAGGAGGGGAGGTGACTTACCACGGCCCGGGCCAACTGGTGGGCTACCCGATTGTTGACATAAGAAGCCTGGGTGGGCCTCTACGGTTCGTGCGGGCCCTGGAACGGATCATCATCAGAACCCTGGGGGACCTGGGTGTCCAGGCGCAGCCGGTCCCGGGACACACCGGCGTGTGGGTGGGCGAGGAGAAGGTAGCCGCCATCGGACTGCGGATCAGCCGGGGCATCGTTACCCACGGCTTCGCCCTGAACGTCAACACCGACCTGTCGTATTTTGAACACATCGTTCCCTGCGGTATCACCGACCGGGGTGTCACCTCCCTGGAGCGGCTGCTGGGCAGGCCCGTGGAGATGGGCCTGGTCATCTACAGCCTCACCTACCACTTTGGCCGGGAGCTGGGGCTGAAGATGGTGCCCGTGG
>JBHIBI010000249.1:0-1856 GCA_046758985.1 Dehalococcoidia bacterium | reverse complement strand
GTCCAGACGAAGCAAGGAGTCCCCTTCGACCGGCCCTTCGGGCGGATGCGCGAGTACGTGCAGGTAGCCCGCGCCAGCCATCGCGGGGAGCTGATAGACCATCCCGGCCCCATCTACCCCATGCAGGGGTTCCGGTGCGAGTTCGCCTCGGTGCAGCACCAGATCCCCATCTACCTGGCTGCCCTGGGCCCGCAGATGCTGCGGCTGGCAGGGGAGATCGCCGACGGCGCTCTGCTGAACTGGCGGCCTCCCGAGTTCATCCCCGCTGCCGTGGAAGAGGTGCACCAGGGGGCTCGACAGGCGGGACGCCAGCCTCAGGAGGTGGACATCGCCTGCTTCCTGCGGGTCTCAGTACTTTCCCAGGGCCAGCCCCTCCCCGACCAGCTCCGGACCCAGGTGGTCACCTACATGCAGCACCCCTTCTATAACAAGCAGTTCAAGGACTACGGCTTCGGCCAAGTGGTACGGGAGGCCACCCAGTGTCTCAGCCAGGGTGACACCGCCGGGGCCGTCGAAAAGGTGCCCGACGAGATGATCCGCAGCCTCATCGCCGTGGGCACCCCTCAGCAGTGCTGGGAGCGCATCCAGCAGTATATCAAGGCAGGCGTGCAGACGCCCGTTATCGCCCCCGTGCCGATAGGACCTGACCCGCTCCGGGGCTGGCTGGACACCATCAACGCCCTGGCGGACCACCTGCCCGACCCGGCGCTGCTGGCAGCCCGCGGCTAGGTCTCAACCCCCGATCTCAGCGAGGAGGCGTACCATGAACATCGGGTTTATTGGCTTGGGGAACATGGGCGGCCCTATGGCCACCCACCTGCTGGAAGCGGGGCATACGCTGGTCTGCCACGACCTGCGCCGCCAGGCGGCCACCCCTCTGCTGGAGATGGGCGCCACCTGGGCCGACACCCCCGAGGCCGTGGCCCAGGCTAGCGAGATCACCTTCACCTCTCTTCCTGCCCCCAGAGACGTAGAGGAGGTGGCCCTGGGAGAGCAGGGGATTCTCCGCGGCGGGGCCCCTGGCTCCGTGTACATCGACCTCTCCACCAACTACCCCGCCGTAGTGCGGCGCATCCACGACGCCTGCCGGGAGCGGGGTATGCACATGCTGGACGCCCCCGTCAGCGGGGGTGTCCCCGGCGCCCGCACCCGCGACCTGGGGGTGTTTGTGGGCGGTGACGAGGCCGTCTACCGACGGTGTAAGCCGGTGCTGGACACCATCGGGGACAAGGTCTACTACACCGGCGCCATCGGGACGGGTACCATCTGCAAGCTGGTGAGCAACGCCATAGGCTTCGTGTACACCCAGACCCTCATCGAGGGCTTCACCCTGGGGGTCAAGGCCGGGGTAGACCCCCAGTCCCTGTGGGAGGCGGTGCGGCGGAGCGCGGTAGGCCGGGGCACCATGCTCCACCGGATGCCGCAACACCTGTTCCAGGGGAACTTCGAGCCCAGCTTCGCCCTGAAGCTGGCCCGCAAGGACATCGGCCTAGCCCTGGACCTGGCCCGGGAGTACCAGGTCCCCGTGGAGCTGATGGTCCTGACAGAGCAACGGCTGGTGGCGGCCCTGAACCGCGGGTGGGGCGAAAAGGACTCCACCATTGCCATGGTGCCCCAGGAGGAGCGGGCTGGGGTGCAGCTCCGTGTGCCACCCTTCGAGCCGGAGGCATAGCGCTACCGCGAGTACTCCATCAGCTCAATGCGCACGTTGTCCGGGGCCTCGATGAAGGCGATCTGGTTTTCACCGCTGGGGCCCAGGTGCATGGGCTCTAGCACCTTCACCCCCTTCTGTCCCAGCTCTCGCAGCAGGCCCGCCAGGTCATCGGTGGCCAGGCCGAAGTGCTCCAGCCCCAGTT
>JBHIBI010000248.1:0-1886 GCA_046758985.1 Dehalococcoidia bacterium | reverse complement strand
CGACGGAAAGTAGGCGCTACAGCCCTTTCACCCCGCGCCCACGGCTGGTACAATAAGAGATGGTGCATACGAATTCCAGAGGCTGAGGGCATCAGAGCGATGGAAGAGCCGTTCCCGCAGGAAGACCCCGAGTCCACACCCGCGGAGCTGAACCTGTGTATCTTCCCTCACCTGAGGGAGTTCCTGGTACTGGACCTCCGGGGTGAGGTGCCCAGGGTGGAGACCCTGCACACGGACCAGGTCTTTGGGGAGGAGTTCTTTGCCCAAGTGGAGCAGGCCTTCTCCAGGTTGCTGCGCGAGCAGGCGGAGTACCCCTTCTCCCACTTCATCGCACTGCCCATACGGGTGGAGCAACTGGTGCGGCAGCAGAGCCTTCTGGCCATCCTCAGCCAGCTCGGCATCACCCCGTCACCGGAGGGCGAGCTTCCCAGCGTGACCGTGTTCTTCATCAGCGGCCCCATCCTGACCCTGGACTCCGAGCGGCTGGCCGCCGCCATGGAGTCCTTCCTGGGCAGCCGGCTGGATGCCCAGGAGCTCCGCGAGGTTGTGGCTAAGCTGGAAGCGCTGATCGCCAGAGAGAAGGAGGCGTTGCACCGGATCGAGCGGCAGGACGTGCAGCGTTTGGTCCAGGGCGATTCCCCCCAGTACTTTACCCTCTGGGAGAAGCGCAACTAGCCACGAGTACCCCCGGGCTCCCGCGGGGCTGCCCTCTGACCAACCGCACTATTGAGGCCCTGGCCCAGTGCAGCAGTGGGTGCCATCACCCCTTTGACAGCCTGGCGCTTCACCGCTAGAGTAGAACCAACGTTTTCTCCAGTAGCGTTGCTGAGTGTCGTGGAGTCTGTCTTTGAGCCCCGTCCACTATGAGGAGCTCCGGTATAAGAGCACCCTGAACCGCGTGGAGGGCATGGGCTTTCGCTGGTCCTTGAACCCCTACCGGGGCTGCGTTCACGGTTGCCACTACTGCTTTGCCCGCCGCTACCACTTCCCGTTGGACCTGAACCCCAGCGAGGACTTCACCGGTATCATCTTCGTTAAAGTCAACGCCCCGGAGATGCTGCGCCTGGAGCTCTCTGCCCCCTCCTGGCACCGCGAGACCGTGGCCGTTGGCACGGCCACCGACCCCTACCAGCCCATCGAGGGCAAGTACCGTATCACCCGGGGCTGCCTGGAGGCCTTCTGCGACTACCGCTCGCCCATCAGCCTGGTTACCAAGGGCACCATGGTGGTGCGCGATGCCGATGTCCTAGCAGAGTTGGCCCGCCGCGCTGGCGCCACCATCTGCTTCAGCGTCACCACCCTGTATGCCGACCTGTGGAGGAAGCTGGAGCCCGGCACGCCGCCCCCCTGGAAGCGTCTGGTGGCCATGGAGCGGCTGGTACAGGCTGGCGTTACCGCAGGGGTGCTGCTGGCCCCGGTGATCCCGGGCATCACCGACCGACGCGGGGACCTGGAGGCCGTGGTTCGGGCTGCCTCCGAGCACGGAGCCTGTTTTCTGGGCACCAACACCCTGTACCTGAAGCCGGGGACCAGGGAGCACTTCCTGGGGTTCCTGGAGCGAGAGTATCCTGGCCTGCTGGCAACCTACCGCAGGCTGTACCCGGGCAACTTTGCCCCCAAGCGGTTCCAGCAGTTGGTGCAGGCCCAGGTGGCGGGACTCAAGCGCGACTACGGCCTTCAGGAGTGGCCGCGACCTGTGAGTCCCCAGCAGCTCAAGCTGGCCCTGAGCCCTTAAGCAAAGGCAGCGTACAACGCCCCTACCAGCAGCCCGTAGAGCAGGTGGAGCATGAGGAAGCCCATGGCGGTCATCGCTGGGTAGTTCAGGGCGTATAGGCCGGGTGCCTGGAGCTCCCCCGCTCGTATCTTGGGATGCATGATGCCCACCA
>JBHIBI010000247.1:0-1929 GCA_046758985.1 Dehalococcoidia bacterium | reverse complement strand
CGAGGGTGGCCAGCTGCGGGGCTGTGATACCGTGCTCTTCGACGAGGTGGCGGGCCCCAAGGAGATATGGGTGATGGAGAACGAGTTCCACTACTCCCGGGTGCCCGACGGCCTCGAGGGCGTGGATAGCCATCCCTTCATGGCCGACTGGATAAGGGATGCCCTGGACGGCAGGCTGAGTCCTGGTCACAGGAAGTACCGCCTGGTTCCCAAGGACAGCGGTTACGGCCCGTACACGCCGGAAGTAGCACAATATGCTTCGGTCTCCCCCTAGGAGAGTTACTGGCAAATCCCTAAAGGAGGGCGCTATGGGCACAAACCCCAACAGCGTCCGCACCGTCACCCGTCCACCTGGCCCCAATACCCCTACGACGAGCCACCGCCGACGCCGGAGCGCTCGGAGCCCCGCTACGGCATCCACGCCTGGACCGACGTCCGCATACCCGTACGCGATGGCACTAAGCTGGCCACCGACATCTACCGCCCCTATGCTCCGGAGCAACGGTTCCCGGCCCTGGTCTCCTTCTCCCCTTACACCCGCCAGCTTCAGCAGACCGTAATTCCCCTGGGCCAGAACGAGGCCGGCATCACCGAGTTCTGGGTGCCCCGCGGCTACGCCCACGTCATCGTCGACCTGCGCGGCTCCAACGACTCTGGCGGCTCCTGGGACTTCTTCGGGCCTACGGAGCAGCAGGACATGTATGACGTCATCGAGTGGGTGGCAGAGCAGCCGTGGTGCGACGGCAACGTTGGCATGATGGGCTGCTCCTATTTCGGCATGACCCAATTGCTAGTAGCAGAGCTGAGGCCGCCGCATCTCAAGGCCGTCTTCCCCTACGACGCCGAGACCGACATGTACCGGGACTGGTTTTACCACGGTGGCATCACCTCAAGCGGAGGCAGAACCTGGCTCACCTGGGTACAGGTCGAGAACCTGCGCAGCGGCCGCCTAAAAGACACCTCGGGCATCATCAAGCACTCCCAGGCAGCCATGGGGCTGGAGCATCCCCTGGACGGCCCCTACTGGCAGGAGCGGTCGTCGTGGCCTCGCCTGGGCCAGATCAACATCCCCGTCTACTTCGGCTGCGACTGGCAGTTCCTGGAGCTGCACCTGCGGGGCGCCTTCCAGGGATGGGAGGAGACCGGGAACATCCCCAAGCGCCTGCTCCTCGGCCCTCGGTCCACTCCCAGGCGTCCCTGGGCCGCCTACCATATGGAGGCGCTGCGCTGGTACGACCACTGGCTCAAGGGGATGGACACGCGGGTGATGGAGGGCCCGCCCCTCCGGCTCTACATTCCCGGGGACGACCACTGGCGCTCCGAGAGTGAGTGGCCCCTGGCCCGCACCCAGTGGCGGGAGCTCTTCCTGGGCGGGCCGGAGGGTGGCCTGGAGGGGCGTCTGCTGGATGCCGCCGGCCCCGACGGCGAGCGCTCCTACAACTACGACCCTCACAACCGGGAAGTACTGTATGGCCGCCCCTGCCTGGTCTACCGCTCCGACCCCGTACAGCGGGAGCTGGAGATAACGGGGCCCATCGCTCTCTACCTGCACGCCGCCTCCAGCGCCACCGACACCGATTGGTACGTGCGGCTGTACGACGAGGGGCCCGACGGACAGGCGCGACTTCTCTGCAAAGGGTGGCTGCGGGCCTCTCATCGCGAGGTGGACCCCGGCCGCTCCAAGCCCTGGCAGCCCTGGCACCCCCACGGGCGGGAGGAGCCGCTGGTGCCCAAGGAGGCGTACGAGTTCCCCATCGAGATCTGGCCCACCAGCAACGTCTTCCGGCCCGGCCACCGCATCCGCTTGGAGGTGGGCAGCAGCGATACCCTGGTGCAGGGGCTAGCGATGCCCAACCTGATGCCGCCGCCGGCCACCAACACGGTGCTGGAGGGTCGCTCATATCCGTCGCGGCTGCTCTTGCCCGTCAT
>JBHIBI010000246.1:0-1935 GCA_046758985.1 Dehalococcoidia bacterium | reverse complement strand
CCAAGACTAGCCGCTGCCATCGACTCAATCCCGCTCGGGTGTGCGCCTCGGTCTATAGTCCCCACCCATTGAACTCTGCTCCCTCCCTGTGCTATCATCGCTGGCAGGATAGTTCAGAATTTCACGAGGGGGCCCGGTGACGGCTGACACTCGTGTCCTCCAAGAGCGTATCCACAAGGCCCTGACCTCCCAGCGACTCAAGACCATTACTGTCCTCTCCTCCCTCCTGGCTGTCTTCGATGAGCTGGGCTACATCCCTCCGGAGGCCATCGAGGAGGTAGCCCAGTTCACCCACACCACCGTCAACGACGTCTGGGGGGTGGCCTCCTTCTACACCAACTTCCGCTTCACCCCGCCGGGCCAGCATCAGGTGGAGGTCTGCTGGGGCCCCACCTGCCACATCGTCGGCGCCCAGGCGGTGGCGCGGGCGGTGCTGGAGGAGCTGGGCATAGAGAACGAGGGCGATAGCACCGATGGCCGGGCGAGTTTCCGCTTCAACACCTGCCTGGGGGCCTGTGCCCAGGGCCCTGTCATCAGCGTGGACCACCAGCTTCTGGGGCGCATAACGCCGGAGCAGGCGCGGCAGGCCCTGGCGCGCCTCAACGGGCACGCCGGGGGGTCCCATGGCTAGCTATCAGGAGCTCCAGGCCGAGGCGCAGCGCCGCTGGCAGGCCCTCACCGAGGGAGATCAGCCATGGATTCGCGTGGGCACAGCCATCTGCGGCACCGCCGCCGGTGCCCCCCAGGTGGTCGCTGCCCTGCGAGGTGAGCTGGAGCGCCGCGGCCTTCAGGCCACCGTCACCGAGGTGGGCTGCTTCGGCCTCTGCTACGCCGAGCCCCTGGTGGACATCATGCTTCCGGGTGGCCCCCGGGTCTTCTACGGTAACGTCACCCCCGATAGCGTCCCTCGCATCGTGGAGGGGCACCTGGTCCAGGGAGAGCCACCGACGGACCTGGCCCTGGGTCACCTGGGCGATAGCGCCGACGGAGCCCTCCCCTCCCTCACTGAGCTGCCCATGCTGCGGCACCAGCAGCGCATCGCCCTGCGCAACGCGGGCACCATGGACCCCACCGACATCTACCAGTACCTCGCCAACGGCGGCTACCAGGGGCTCCAGCGGGCCCTGACGGAGCTCACGCCCCAGCAGGTGGTGGAGGAGGTGACCCAGTCGGGCCTGCGGGGCCGCGGCGGTGCTGCCTTCCCCACTGGCACCAAGTGGAGCTTCCTGGCCCGCTCGCCGGGGCCCGTCAAGTACATCCTGTGCAACTGCGAGGAGGGCGACCCCGGCGCCTTCAACGACAAGGGTATCCTGGAGAGCGACCCCTTCACCCTGCTGGAGGGCATGACCATCGCCGCCTACGCCACCGGCGCCACCTTCGGCTATGTGTTCATCCGCCAGGGCCACCTGAGCCCCATCGAGCGCACCTGGAAGGCCATCGAGGCCGCCCGGGCCGCCGGTCTCCTGGGCGAGGGCATCCTGGGCAGCGACTTCAGCTTCGACATCGAGGTGGCCCTGACGGGCGACTCCTACGTTGCCGGGGAGGAGACGGCCCTGATGGAGGCCATCGAGGGTAAGCGGGCCATGCCGCGCTACCGGCCCCCCTTCCCTGCCCAGGTGGGCCTCTTCGGCAGGCCCAGCAACATCAACAACGTGAAGACCCTGGCCTACGTGCCCGAGGTTCTCAGCAAGGGCGGTGAGTGGTTTGCCAGCATCGGCACCGAGAAGAGCAAGGGCACCGCCATCCTGTGCCTCTCGGGCACCCTGACCTACACCGGCATGGTGGAGGTGCCCATGGGCCTCACCCTGCGCCAGGTCATCGAGGAGGTGGCCGGTGGGGTGCCCAACGGCAAGCGCCTGAAGCTGCTCCAGACCGGCGGCCCCCTGGGAGGCGTCCTCCACGCCGACAACCTGGACATCCCCCTGGACTTCGAGG
>JBHIBI010000245.1:0-1968 GCA_046758985.1 Dehalococcoidia bacterium | reverse complement strand
GTATCCGGGAGTCTCCTGAGACATCTCTCTGAACAGTCCCCCGGTATGTTCGCCGAAGAGGTCAATAGAGCCGACGTCGGTTCTTGCAGAAACGGCTATCCCCACCTCTCTGGGCACACGAACCCGTACTGCGCCGACCCCGCCGTGGATGCTTAGATTAGTCTCGCCATCCGGGATCTCGGCCTGAGTGAGGTCCATCCGCACCTCACCGGCTCCCAGCCTGATTTCGCGGTCCTCAAGCTTCCATCCCGGCCCGCCCAGGTTGACCTGGCCGACTAGCCTGTCCCCAGGGGGTGGCCAGCCACCGGGCCCCACTCCGCTCCATCCGCGTCTCGGTCCGTGCCAATGCCGTCTGAAGCGTCGAAACCAAAACAGGGATCTCAACATGGAAAGACCAACGAAGATGATCAGTAGGGGCCAGAGCACTCCCCAGATACGGCCAGGAGTCACCTCGATCATGTCCAGATTGTCAAGGAGAAAGACGATTCCTAGGGCGATCAAGAGCACGGGAATGGCGGCTCCCCAAAGGCTCAGACCCCGCATGAGTACAACCTCGCTTGCGATTGTGGCAGACTCGGCTCCTTGCGTTCCCCAGAGCAGGGCCCCGGTGTACTCCAAAGCTACCATACCACGGGCCGAATTGCCACTCCTGGCCTTTTCGAAAGTAGCAGCCCGATGTGGTCGTGGCTCAGGCAGCTTGACGGTTTCTCACCTTCATGCTAGCCTCCAGAGACGGTCTCGCCCAATGGGGCAAGGAGGCATCAGCCATGATTGTGGACTTCCGTTGCCGACCCGCTCCCCTAGCCACTCTGGAACGCTCGCGGATCGAGCACTTCCAGAAGGTGTTCGACTTCCGGCTGACACGCTCTTACCGGGAGGGCTCCGTGGAGCTCCTGCTTGAGGAGATGGATGAGGCCGGAGTGGACAAGGGTGTCATCATCGGGCGACAGAACACTAAGGCTGGTCACCTGAACAACTCCAACGACGACATCGCCCGCATGGTGGCCCAATACCCCGAGCGCTTTGTCGGTATCGGTGGGATCGACACCAGCGACCCGCAGGAGGCCATCCGGGAGATGGAGAGCTGCGTGGGGGAGTTGGGGATGAGGGGAGAGTGAGCATCGAGCCCAACATCACCCGGGTGCCGAGGCACGTCGATGATCGTGCCCTCTACCCCTTCTACCAACGCTGCGATGAACTGGGGTTGCCGGTGCTCATTACCTGCGTCAGTGGTCTGGGGCCCTACGTCGACTACACCGACCCCCTGCGATTTGACCGTATCGCCACCGACTTTCCCAACTTGTCCTTCGACATGGTCCACGGGGGCTGGCCGTTAGTGGAGCAGGCCCTGGCCGTCGCCTTCAAGTGTCCCAATGTCTATATTCAGCCAGACCAGTACCTCAACTACGAGATGCCGGGCTTCAAGCGGTACGTCCAGGCGGCCAACACCTTCCTGAGCGACCGGCTCATCTTCGGCTCCGCCTACCCTGCCTGCGGGCTGTACAAGGACCAACTGCCGCGGATACGGCGGTTCCCTTTCAAAGATACGGAGGCGCTAAACAAGTACCTGGGGGGCAATGCCCTCCGGCTGCTCAACCTGGCGGGCTAGCCTTGCCCGATGGAGCCCCGTAACCAGTCGAGGTAGGCACGTAGCCCCTCCTGAAGGCTGTAGCGGGGCTCGAACCCCAGGTCTTGACGGGCACGGGTGAGGTCCAGGCTACCTCCGAGGCCGGCACCTCAGAGCGGAGCACTCCGGGGGCCACGCAGTTCACCGTGATGCCGTAGGGGGCGAGCTCCACCGCCAGGGACTTGGTGAGGCCCACTACCCCCATCTTGGCCGCCATGTGGTGGACGCGGAGGCTGCGCCCCCAGTGCCTCTTTGCTTCCCCTTGAGCTTCCGGTTTACCGCCTCCCCTTGCCCACCTGGTAATCGGCGAGGCCCACCCGCTCCAGGGCCGCCGGTTGCGG
>JBHIBI010000244.1:0-1984 GCA_046758985.1 Dehalococcoidia bacterium | reverse complement strand
ACCCATACCGAGGAGTTCTATGAGGTCTATGATGGAGACCTGGAGATCACCCCCTTGAGCCAGGCCCTCCTGGCCTGGGAGCACACCTACAACACTTTCCGCCCCCACCAGGCCCTGGACGGGCGAACGCCCATAGAGTATCTTAGGCACTGCCACCCAGACCTGGCCTCCACAAGCCACCTGTCTCATATGTAGTGAACGAGTACAAAGGCTGTCGTGGTTCAGTCAATATGTCACCATTAACGGTTCAGTGATATTGTCACCACTGGGTAACGTCTCCATGGGTGATCAAGGCCAGGCTTATGGCCATTGCCTTTGTTGCCCGCCTGTCGGCGGGCTTCCTCAAGGGGGGAGCACGCCCCCACCTTGAGGCTTGAAGGGGCAGGAGGCTGGCTCCGAGTCCCCTTCCGCGCCCGCAGAACCACCGGATGAGGTGGAGCCTCTCTGGTTGCCAGAACCCGGCCCTGGTAGGCGACCGCCAGGCTACCATCCAGTCGCTCCTGGACCTCTACCCGGACGCGGGCATAGCTTGGGCGGTCCAGCCCCGGCAGGAGCTGGAGGGTATGCCCACCAAAGCGGACGGTGTTATCTTTAGCCACCGTGCGTACGTACTTGAAGCAGAGCACCCCCTCCAGTTCCACCTCAGGTGGGAGGGACCGGTAAGCACTCCCTGGCTGGGCAGCGGGAACACCAAAGTGGGCGTTGAAGCAGGGAAGGAACGCCTCCAAGACACGGTTGGCCTGTTCCACGGTGCTGGCTCCCGCCATGCGTAGCTCTGATACCAGCCTGTCCTGAAGGGTGCCAAAGAGGCGTTCTACGCGCCCCTTAGCCTGGGGGGAGAGCGCGAAGATGGGCTGAATGCCCAGATCCCTGAGTGCCCGGCCAAACTGGGTGGGCTGCCGCTCCCCAGCAAGCTGCTCCTCCAGGCTCTCGGTCTCCCTTGGGGAGCGTTGGAAGATGCCATGGCGGTCGCTGTATAAAGCCAGGGGGACACCCTTGCTCCGGATCACCTCCCGCAGCAGCAGGAAGTACCCCTGTGCATCCTCCTGCTCCCGGAAGAGGGCATAAGGCACCGTCCCTGTCGCATCGTCGATGCCTCCCACCAACGTCAGATGCGGCCCTCGCCCCTCTAGCCAGTCGTGGCGGCTGCCATCTATCTGTAGTAGCATCCCTTCCTGGGGGTAGCGTTCCCGCCTGCACCTGTGCCTGAGGGGCCGCCGCCTTCTGGGACTTCTCATCCCTGCTACCAGCAGGATGCGCCTCACCGTAGAGCGGCAGAGACTCAGACCCTCTCGTTCCACCAGGAGCTCCGTGAGGTGGTAGTGATTGAGCCTGGCGTAGGGGCCTTGGGCCAGGGCCACCACCAGCGTCCGCACCTCCTCTGCCACCCCGTGGACAGGACGGCGGCCTCGATTGCCGTGGGCAATAGCGGCCACACCCTCCTTTCGATACGCCGCCAGGAGCCTCCGTACCTGTCGCACCGTGAGACCCATAAGACCCGCTGCCTCTTTCCCCGTAACCTCCCCACGCTCTACCCGGTTCAAGACCATAACCCTTTGCTGCTCCTTCTGGTTCAATGAAACCGTCTCCTTTTCCATAGGGTGACATTTTCACTGAACCGTTGAGGGGTGTCACAATCACAGACCTACCACACCACCAGTTGACCCCCGTTCCCGGGGCTGCTATAATGTCAAATTGACTGATTTGGTCAACAATTAGGGGGTGGCGATGCGGGTATCAATGAAGGTGGACTACGGGGTGCGGGCCCTTATGGACCTCACCCAGCGTTACGGCCAGGGCCCGGTGCAGACCAGCGAGATCGCCCAGCACCAGGGTATCCCGGAGCCCTACCTGGACCAGCTCCTTACTACCCTGCGCAAGGCAGGCTTCATCCGCAGCCGCCGGGGCCCCGGGGGTGGCCATACCCTGGCCCGGGAGCCAGAGGCCATCAGCCTGGGGGCAGTCATTAACGCCCTGGAGGGCT
>JBHIBI010000243.1:0-2001 GCA_046758985.1 Dehalococcoidia bacterium | reverse complement strand
ACGCTGCCCAGAGGGATCAGGGCCATTCCGCTCTGCTTCAGCACCGTCTCTGCCTCGGGTTGGGTCATCTCCAGCAGGGAGGGGTAGTTCTCCATGACAACCTCGCTCTGTTCTAGCCCTGGAGAATCTCCTGGAGGGCCACGGTCCGTCGCTCCTCTACCGACCGTATGGCGGCGTGCACCACCGCTAGGGCAGCGGTGGCCTCGGTGGGGCCCACCTCGGGCTGCCGGTGGAGGCGGACACAGTCGGCGAAGTCCTCCAGCATGTCCCGGAACATCTCCCCCGGAGGCAAGGACACCTCCTCGGGCATCTCGCCGTCGCCGAGCCGGTAGAGCTCCAGGAACGCCGGCCGTGCTGCCTCTGGAGGGTTGCTCCACTGCTTGGGGCTCAGGCGGAAGAAGGCGTTGGCCTCGGTGCCGTACACGGCCATATAGAAGGCCCAGGGCGAGGCCCAGCTGGAGCCCACGTAGGTGGTCACCCCCTTTTCGTGCTCCAGGATGGTGAGGGAGGTGTCCTCCACCTCGGCGGGGGTGTAGAGGCGTTTAAGGAAGGCGGTCACTGTGGCGATGGGCCCGAACAGGGAACGGAAGGTGTCTATGTGGTGGACGCTCAGTTGGATCAGGGGGCCCGTGGGGTTCAGCTCCCGGTGGTAGCGCCACCGGTCGGGGGTGAGCTCCAGGCCCCGCTCGGTGGAGAAGTTGGCCTCCGCCATGTTGACCTTCCCCAGGACCCCCTCCTCCAGGAGCGTCTTCAGCTTGCGGCTGGCCTGGTGCCGGCGGGCGCTGTGGTCCACCATGAAGGTGATGCCCGCCTCCCGCACGGCCTGCTCAATGTGCCGGGCCTCCTCTAGCGTATTGGCGATGGGTTTCTCCAGGAAGATGTGCTTGCCTTGGGCAGTGGCCACCTCCACCTGCTCGGCGTGGAGGTGGTTGGGCACGGTGAGGATGACCGCTTCCACCTCCTCATCCCGCAGCAACTCCTCCAGGCTCTCCGCCTGACGGCAGCCGAAGCGCTGGCTGAAAGCCGCGCGATTGGCTGGATCGCGGCTGAAGCAGGAAACGATCCGGAGCTTCTCGCTCCGTTGCGCCGCTTGGGCCAGCACGTTGGCCCAGCGACCCAGGCCTACGGAGGCCACCCTTAACGGTTCGTACACCATTGTCTATCCCCGGTAAAGCCCGCAGTGGTGAGATCAGGCGTCAAAGGCTATCCTCAGCGTAGGGCAAAAGGTGGGTGATGTCAATTTGGCGGCCAGCAGTGACCCAGAGCGAGGCACGGGGAATTAGAGGCCCGGAGAGCGCTACCAAGGGATGTCCGTGACCGGTAACTGTGCTCTCCGGGGCTGGGCTGCTACGGGACGGGGACCCGCTCCTGGAGGAGGGCCTCCCTGAGGGCCAGAGCGTCCTGGCGCAGGCTGGGGTCAACGTTGAGGGTGTCGGTCACTCTGGCGCAGCCGTGCATCACGGTGGTGTGGTCCCGGCCCCCTAGCAGCCGTCCAATCTCGGCGAAGGTCAGCCCCAGGTCCTCCTTGAGCAGGTACATGGCCACCTGCCGTGCCAGGGCGGTCCGCTGGTCGCGCCGCTTGCCTTGTAGAGCCTCGGGCGTGACCTTGAAGTGAGCCGCCACCAACTGAAAGACCCGCGCTGGGGTGAGGGAGCGGCGGGTCTGCTCCTCCATCAGGTCCATCAGGGCTTGGGCGGCCATCTCCTTGGTGACAAGGCCGACGCTGAGGCGGGCGTGGGCCGCCACTCGGTTGAGGCTCCCCTCCAGCTCCCGCACGTTCTTCTGTACCTTTCGGGCGATGAACTCGATGACGGAGTCATCCAGGGGCATCTCCAGTTGCTCCGCCTTGGTACGCAGGATGGCCATACGGGTCTCCAGGTCCGGGGGTTGGATATCGGCGATGAGGCCCCACTCGAACCGGGAGCGGAGGCGGTCCTCCAGCAGGGCCAGGGCTCTGGGAGGGCGGTCCGAGGTGATCACGAGCTGCCGGCGCGCGGTATG
>JBHIBI010000242.1:0-2004 GCA_046758985.1 Dehalococcoidia bacterium | reverse complement strand
ACCCGGTTCTCCGACCTCCGCCTGGCCCTGGAGCAGGAGCACGATGGCGGTTCCAGCGACGGCCTCGGCGACCCGGCGGGCGACGGCTCTGCGGAGCGCGGTTGGCTTACCGACATGGGCCGCTTCTTTAGCCTGTTCGATGACCGGAAGCTGGCGCTGGACATCTTTGCGGTGGTGGAAGATGGCCGCCTGGACTGCCGGGTCAAGTATGAGTACCCGGGTATCGCCGCTAGCTATGTCCAGGTGCAGCAGGAGGCCCTGCGGGAGCGACCACCTCTGAAGAAGATGCCCCTGCGACAGGCCATGGTGGAGTTCCTGGTCCGCTTGAGCCTGCAGCGGGACCGGGGGCTTCCCGCGCCGGTGGGGTACCTGAGCCAGGCGCGAGCCCTGGCGGCCATCCTCCAGCGGCTTCTGACGCCGGGGGCGACGGTGGAGGACACCGCAGAGGCTACCATCCGTATCTATCGAGTCCTGTCGCGGCTCCCCAACGAGGAGCTTCCCCTGGAGCAGTGGCAGCCTCAGGACTTCGACCAGGAGGAGCTCTCCGACCAGGAGCTAGAGGAGCTCCTGGATGAGCTGCGGGGTGGTGCGGGCCAGGACCAGCCCTCCACCGAGGGAGAGCAGTACCAGTCGCCTCCGGAGGTGGAGTACCGCGGGGAGTTCAAACCCGAGATTGTGCAGTTGCTTTCTAAGCTGCGTCAGAAGCAGTCCCAGCGCGGAGGTGAGGCCCAGGGCCAGCCCCTCTCCAGGGAGATGCTGGAGCAGTTGCTGAAGGAGAGCGCCGAGCTGGAGCTGGATACCGCCTCGGGGGAGCTCTCCAGCTCGGTGGGCCTCTTTGTCAACAACCTGATGCGTGAGGCGGGGATCACTCCGCCCCCTTCCTCGGTGCCGGGCCAAGGCTACGGCCCCTTCAACCACGAGGATGAGCAGGGCGGCCCTCTGGAAGCCCACGAGCCCTACACCTACGTGTACGACGAGTGGGATTTCCGGGCCGGCGACTACAAGCCCCGGTGGTGTATCGTCCGGGAGAAGACCGTAGAGGAGGGAGATATCCAGTTCTTCCAGGAGACCCTCCACAGCTATTCCTCCCTCATGGAGGAGATCCGCCGTCAGTTTGAGCTGGTGGTTCCCGAGAGCTTCCGGAAGATTCGGCCCTTGAAGGACGGGGAGGACCTGGACCTGGACGCTGCCCTGGAGGCCACCTTGGACCTCCGCACCGGTCGCACCCCCTCGGAGAAGGTCTACTGGCGCCGCAACAAGGTGGAGCGGGACGTGGCCGTGGTGTTCCTGCTGGACATGAGCGCCTCCACGGCGGAGGCCATCGATGAAGGCCGCCACTACGTCGATGACCAGGATGCACCCAATGACCCCGTGGAGTACATGCTGTGGCTCCGCTCTCGCCGGGAGGGGGCCTTGCGGCGCCAGTACAAGCGAATCATCGACATTGAGAAGGAGAGCACCGCCCTGCTGATTCAGGCGCTGGAGACCATCGGCGACACCTACGGGATCTACGGCTTCTCCGGCTATGGTCGCGAGAACGTGGAGTTCTACGTTATCAAGGATGTGGAGGAGAGCTTCACCGACCGGGTCAAGCGGCGTCTGGACAAGGTGACTCCCCTTCACGCCACACGCATGGGCCCAGCCATCCGTCATGCGACGGAGAAGCTGGAGAGGCAGGACACCAAGACCAAAATCCTGTTTCTCATCAGCGACGGACGTCCCCAGGACCGGGGCTACAGCCGTGAGGGCGTGGAGAAGGAGTACGCCATCCACGATACCAAGATGGCCCTGGTGGAGGCGCGGCGGAAGAGCATTCATCCCTTCTGTCTGACGGTGGACAAGGCGGGCCACGACTACCTGAAGGCCATGTGCGGCGACCTGGGCTACGAGGTGCTGGCCGACATCTGGGCGCTGCCCCAGCGCCTACCCATGCTCTACCGCCGGCTGACGGTGTGAGCGAGAGGGGGCTTAGAGCGTCTTCAGCAGCTTGGCCAGCTCGATGAG
>JBHIBI010000241.1:0-2007 GCA_046758985.1 Dehalococcoidia bacterium | reverse complement strand
AGGGTGTGGAGCAGAAACGTCCTGCCTAGGTGAGGTATGACAACGAAGCGGGACTATTACGAGGTCTTGAACGTGCCGCGGAACGCCTCGGAGGAGGAGATCAAGAAGGCGTTCCGGAAGCTGGCTATGGAGTACCACCCCGACCGGAACAAGAAGCCCAAGGCCGAAGAGCGGTTCAAGGAGATCTACGAGGCCTACCAGGTGCTCAGCGACCCCCAGCGGCGCTCCCGGTACGACCGCTTTGGTCATGCGGGCATCGCCACGGATGGCGGCTTTGCCCGGGACTTTGAGGGCTTCGACATCTTTGGAGGCCTGGGGGACATCTTCGAGTCCTTTTTCGGCGAGGCCGCTACCCGCTTTCGCCATACATCCCGGCGCGGCGAGGACCTGCACACGCAGGTCACCATCTCCCTCGAGGATGCCGTCTTCGGTGCGGAGCGTGAGCTGGAGGTCACACGTACGGAGGCCTGTGAGCATTGCCGTGGCAAGGGTATGGAGCCTGGCTCCGGCAGCGTGACCTGCTCCACCTGCCGCGGCGCGGGACAGGTGAAGCGTTCCCAGAGGAGCATCTTCGGCCAGTTCGTGCAGGTGACCACCTGCCCAACCTGCGGTGGCAAGGGCTCCATGATAACCCAGCCCTGCACCGTTTGCCACAGCGGAGGGTACCAGCGGCGGAAGCGCAAGCTGCGTGTTAGCATTCCCGTCGGCGTGGAGGACGGCACTCAGATTCGCCTTGCCGGGGAGGGCAATGCCGGTTCCAATGGCGGGCCAGCGGGCAACCTCTACCTCACCGTGTCCATTCAGCCGCACCCCCTCTTTCAGCGCCGAGGCAAGGACCTGGTGTACGAGCTCCCCATCCACTTTGTTCATGCGGCCCTGGGCCACCTGGTTGAAGTGCCCACCCTGGAGGGCCAGGAGCGGCTCACCATTCCGCCCGGGACCCAGGCGGGGAAGGTGTTCAAACTTCACGGCAGGGGGGTGCCCTCACTTCATAGCAACCGTCGTGGGAACCTTCTGGTCCTGGTGAGGGTGGTGGTCCCCACCAAACTCAACGCTTACCAGCGCCGGTTGCTGGAGGAGTTCGACAAGACCCTGGATGGCACCGACGGGCTCTCCCCGGACAAGGATGCTGACCGGGGCTGGTTTGACTGGCTGAAAGGTGCCCTGGGGGGCTAATGGTGCCCCACCCTGCCCAGCGCTTCTTGCCCTCTCAAGCAGGAGGCTTTTCCACGAGATGGCTGGAAATCAGCGTAGCTGTGCCTGCGGAGCTGGTGGAGCCGGTGGCCTATCTCTTCGAGCGTTACGGCCGGGGCATGGCCCTGGAGCGGGAGCCAGGGGCGGGCTTGACGGTGGCCTGCACCTATCTCCCGGCGACAGCGATACGCAGCCGGGTGCGCATCGAGATAGGGCTCAAGCTGATTGCCGCTAGCGCTTCCCTGGGTGCCCCCCAGGTCCGGGAGCTGGAGGAGGGGGAGTGGGAGGGGGCCTGGAAAGCCCACTTCACCCTGCTGCGGGTTGGCCAGCGGATGGTGATTAAGCCGTCGTGGATCGGCTACACCCCCGGTGACGGGGAGGTGGTCGTGGAGCTGGACCCGGGCATGGCCTTTGGCACCGGGCACCACCCCACCACCCGCCTGTGCCTGGAGGCGCTGGAGGAGCTGGCCCGGCCCGGCATGACAGTCCTGGATGTGGGCACCGGATCGGGCATCCTGGCCATCGCTGCCCTGAAGCTGGGGGTGGGACACCTGGTGGCCCTGGATACGGACCCGGTGGCGGTGCGGGTGGCGAAGCAGAACGTGCGGAGCAATGGCCTCCAGGCCAGGGCCCGCCTAGCCAGGGGGAGCCTTCCCCATCCCCTGGTGATGGGACAGGAGTTCGACCTGGTGCTGGTCAACATCAATGCCAAGGTGATCCAGGACAAGGCACCTCATCTGGTGCAGGCGGTCAGGATGGGGGGGAGCCTGGTGGCCTCGGGCTTCCTGGAGGACCACCGGGAGCAGCTCACCA
>JBHIBI010000240.1:0-2008 GCA_046758985.1 Dehalococcoidia bacterium | reverse complement strand
AAGGGGCGGCTCGTCGCCTTCACTAAGGCGCTGCACAAACTCCTGCAGCGCATCCACGGGGATACGCCGTGCTTTGCCGATCTTTACCGATCGGAGCTCTCCGCTGGCCAGGAGCTCATAGAGCTTGGAGCGAGGGATCCCCAGGCTAGCCGCATCTTGGTCGCAATCCACCAGGAGTTTTGTAGCCACTAGTCACCTCCTTGATGTCTTCCTAGGTCCACTGTAGCCAATGGTAGACGCATATGCTATGAGAGACGCGTGACATGAGTGTGACCGACGAAGGTTATTGGCATCCACTTGGGAATCGCGGGCATGCTGGACGAGCATGGCTTCCTGCCCACCCAAAGCATGCCGCAGGACCGGCTGTGGGCGCCGTGGGAGGTGAGCGTGTCCGGCGATCGCCTCCTGTGACGCATACTGATCGCCCGCAATGCAGCCAGCCTGGTAGACGGCCCCGTGTGCCTCATTCAGAAATCCGACCGCTCTCACCGGCAGAAGCAACCGCGCTGCTAGACACGGTTAAAGGTGACCGCCTGGAGGCCCTTTACACCATTGACCTGCCCCCGATCTTAGGACCAGCCATTATGAGAGTCCAGTAGCGATTGTAGCCTCTTCCCTGGCTGCCTGCTCCGGTGTCCTGTTGCCCAGGGAGCTGTGTGGCCTCACGGTGTTATAGTCCTGTCTCCACGCCTCCACGATAGCTTGGGCCTCGGGTATGCTCCTGAACCAGTGCTCGTTGAGACACTCGTCTCTGAACCTCCCGTTGAAGCTCTCTATGTAGGCGTTCTGTACCGGCTTCCCCGGCTCGATGAAGTGTAGGCCCACCCCTCGCCGGTAGGACCAGGCATCCAGGGTCTTCCCTGCGAACTCGGGCCCGTTGTCCACGATGATGAACTCGGGCGTCCCTCTTATGCTGCTGACCTGCTCCAGGATCTGCACCACCCGGAGCCCCGGTAGCGACGTGTCCACCTCGATGGCCAGGCACTCCCTGCTGTAGTCGTCTACCAGGGTCAATATCCTGAGCCTTCTGCCGTCTGCCAGCCCGTCTAGGAGGAAATCCATGGACCAGCGCTGATTTCGTCTCCCCGGCAGAGCCGGCATCACTCGCTCCACCCCAGCCGTCTTCTTCCTCTTCCTTCGTCTCACCAGAAGCCCTTCTTCGCTGTACAGCCTGTACACCCTCTTGTGGTTCACCAGGAAGCCCTCCCGCCTGAGCAGGACCGTCAGCCTCCTGTACCCGTACCTCCTCCTCTCCGCGGCCAGCTCCCGCAGCCTCTGCCGAAGTTCCGGCGCCTCCTGTCTCCTCGGCTCGTACCTGGCCACAGAGCGGTGTATTCCGACGAGCCTGCAAGCACGCCGCTCACTGAGTCCCAGCTCTTCCCTCGCCACCAGCCACGCCCTCCGCCGTACCGCAGGCGTCACCAGTTTTTTGCCAGCAGTTCCCTCAGGGCCTGGTTGTCCAGGGTGGCCTCCGCCAGTAGCTGCTTCAGTTTCCTGTTCTCCTCCTCCAGTTGCCTCAGGCGGCGGACGTCACTCACCTTCATGCCGCCGTATTTGGCCTTCCAGCGATACAGCGTCTGCGTGGAGACCCCGTGGCGCCTGCACACCTCTTCAGTCTTTTCTCCCGCCCGGGCCTCCTGCAGCACCCTGATGATCTGCTCCTCCGCGAACCTGCTCCTCTTCAAGACGAGTCCTCCTTCCTGCGTATTGTAGCCGGAGGACTCTCACTCTCTCTGGTCCTATTTCATGGGTGCAGGTCAGTTCAACCCCGCTGCAGGTAAAGGGTCGGCTGGGGGCTCACCAGTCATGAGCGCCCTCAGGCTTTAGGCGTCGCCACATGGTAAAGATCGCCCACCAGGTCCATGAAGACCTCCACCGACCGGCCAAGGCGCCGGTTGTTGCGATAGATCAGGGCGATCTGCCGGCTGACGTTGCCGGCGTTGGCGATGGCTACGTTGTGGAGGATGCCCATGTCCAGCTCCCGTTCCACCGACACCCGCGGCAAGAG
>JBHIBI010000239.1:0-2022 GCA_046758985.1 Dehalococcoidia bacterium | reverse complement strand
CATGACCAACGAGGAGCTGGCCCAGGTCTTCGACAACATGGCCGCCCTCCTGGAACTCAAGGGCGAGTCGGTGTTCAAGATCCGTGCCTACCAACGGGCCGTCCGTACTATCGAGCAGTATCCCCAGTCCTTCGCCCAGCTCGTACGGGAGGGCCAGGACCTCCAGAAAATCCCCGGCATCGGCGAGGCCATCTCCAAGAAGATCGCCGAGGCGGTCACCACCGGCCAGGTGCGGGCCTACGAAGAGCTCAAGAGCGAGTTCCCTCAGGGTGTCCTCAGCCTGATGAACATCCCCGGCGTGGGGCCCAAGACGGCCTACCGGCTGGTGCAAGAGCTGAGCGTGGGCAGCGTGGATGCCCTGGAGCAGGCTATCCTGGATGGCCGGGTGGCCAGCCTGGAGCGGCTGGGTGAGAAGACGGCGGAGAACATCCTGCGCCAGATCCGCTCCCTGCGCAGCAAGGATAAGCGCATCCCCATCGGCAGAGCCCTCCCCGTGGCCGAGGAGGTGATGGCTGCCCTCCAGGAGCGTTGCCCTGGGGTCCGGCAGCTCAGCCCGGCGGGGAGCCTGCGTCGCTGGCGGGAGACCATCGGCGACATCGACATCATGGGCACGGCGGACCGGGCCGAGGAGGTCATCGATACCCTAGTGAGGCTGCCCATGGTGGAGCAGGTGCTGGTTCACGGGCCCAAGAAGGCCAGCGTGGTGGTCTCCGCTGGTCTCCAGGTAGACCTGCGCATCGTGGACGCCGAGAGCTTCGGCGCCCTCATCCAGTACTTCACCGGCAGCAAGCAGCACAACATCCTCCTCCGCGACTACGCCAACCGCATGGGCCTCTCCCTCAATGAGTACGGCATCACCAACGTGAAGACGGGCGAGCAGGAGCGGTTCGCCCGGGAGGAGGACTTCTACGCCCGGCTGGGCCTCCAGTTCATCCCTCCGGAGTTGCGGGAGGGACTCTGGGAGGTGGAGCGTGCCCAGCAGGGCACCCTGCCCCGCCTGGTGGAGGTGGCCGACATCAAGGGAGACCTGCATGTCCACAGCGAGTGGAGCGACGGCCGGGACTCCCTGGAGGCCATGCTTTCGGCGGCCAGGGCCATGGGGCATCACTACGTGGCCATCACCGACCATTCAGAGGGCCTGGGGGTGGCCCGGGGACTTACCCCCGAGCGGCTGCGGCAGCAGCGGGAGGAGCTACGGGCCCTGGAGCAGCGCCTGGGTATCACGGTGCTCCAGGGCTCCGAGGTGGACATCCGCGCCGATGGCTCCCTGGACTTCCCCGATGAGGTGCTGGCGGAGCTGGACCTGATAGTGGCCGCCATTCACTCCAGCCTTAACCAGGAGGCCCAGCGCATCACCGAGCGAACCCTCCAGGCCATGCACCACCCCTACGTGACCATCCTGGCCCACCCCACCAGCCGGCTCCTGGGCGAGCGGGAGCCCACTCAGATAGACATGGAAGCCGTCTTCCAGGCGGCCCTGGAGACGGGGACCATCCTGGAGATCAACGCCTCCACCAGTCGCATGGACCTGAAGGACACCCACGTCCTGCGGGCCCGGGAGCTGGGTATCCCCCTGGTCATCAACACCGACTCCCACTCCGCCGGGTACCTCCAGAACCTGCGCTTCGGTGTGGCCATCGCCCGGAGGGGATGGTGCGAGCCGCAGCACATCGTCAACGCTCTGCCACGGGAGGCGTTCCTCAGGCTCATCCGCGCTCCCAAGGGGGAGCGACTCAACCTCTGGCGACAGCTCCAGCCGGTCGGCTAAGGTATTCGACTGAGGCTCACACGAAGTCGTCATGACAAAGCCATGAGCAAGCCGTTGCGTGGCGGGACCACCCAGCTAGAGCAGCAGGTGCCCGAGGCGGTGCGCCACCTGCGGGACGCCCTTCTGGCGGGTAAGCCCTGGCAGCGGGCACTCCTGGAGGCCATGGGCCTGTGGACCCTCCCCGAGGAGGAGTACCGGGGCCGCCACTACTGCTACATGCTGCTGGGGGAGGCCTTCGACTGGCTGCTCCTGGC
>JBHIBI010000238.1:0-2022 GCA_046758985.1 Dehalococcoidia bacterium | reverse complement strand
GACCAGTTCCACGTCCGTGATTTCCACCTGCGGGAGGGCCCCCTTGACGGCACCCTTCCTTTGTATCTCGCTGCTCTCAACCCGAGAATGGTTGCCCTGGCGGCCCAGGTAGCCGACGGCATTATCACCAACTGGCTTACACAGGAGTCCCTGGAGGAGTTCCAGTCCATTATCAACAGGGAGGCCGAGGCAGCGGGGCGGGATCCCAAAGAAATCAAGATCTTCACCACACTGATGACCTGCGTGGACCCCAACGACGAGACGGCTATGAACGCGTTGCGCCGTGGTCTGGCTTTCTACTGCGCTTCAGTGCACTACCACCACATTGCGGAGACCTCAGGCTTCGGACCCCTGGCAAAGCGGGCTTACCAGGCGTGGCAATCTGGTGACCGGCAAGGCGCCGCTCGGCTGATACCCGACGCCATGGCAGAGAAGATGGGCCTCACCGGCTCGCCGGAGGCCTGCCGGGAGAAACTGCGCTGGATGCGAGATGCGGGCGTATACCCCATCATCTACCCCCTCCCTCGCCATGACCGCATGACGGAGGATCACTTCGCCACTATTCGGTTGGCGGCTAGCTACGCAGGATAGAGGTGACGACCGTGCTAGACGGTGTAGTGCCCTATCCGCCGGAGTTTGTGGCCCGGTACCGCCAACGGGGCTACTGGGAAGACAGGCCCCTTGCCAGTGTGTTCGACGAAGCCTTTGCCCAATTCGCTGACCGTATCGCCGTGATAGCCGGACCCGATCGCATCACCTATCGTGAGCTGGCCCAACGGGTGGAACGATTAGCGTTACATTTACTCAAGCTAGGGGTTCAGCCACTGGACCGGGTGGTGATGCAGCTTCCCAACGTCCCGGAGTTCCTCTATCTGTACTTCGCGCTGCAAAAGGTGGGTGCTATCCCCCTCATGGCATTGCCGCCTCACCGGTACCACGAGATCCACTACTACGTGGAGTTCATCGAGGCGGTAGGATACGCTATCCCCGACAGGATGGGCGATTTCAACTTCACCAACCTGGCCGACAGGATTCGGCAGGAGTGTGGCACCCTCCGCTTGGTGCTGGTTTCTGGCGAGGAGGTGCCAGCCGGATTCACATCCCTCAAGGAGCTCTTACAGCAGGACAGCGGGCTGTCTCGCGAGGCCCTTGAGCGTATCAGTATAGACCCCATGGAGCCGGCGGTTTTTCAACTCTCGGGGGGCACCACTGGCATCCCCAAGATTATCGCCCGTACCCATAACGATTACCTCTACCTCGTCAAGGCGTCAGCCGCACTCATCGATGTCAGACCCGACGACGCTCTGCTCGTGGTGCTACCGATAGCGCACAATTTTCCACTGGCATCACCCGGCATCCAGGGTTTCTTGATGCGCGGCGCGCGTGTAGTGCTCGCCACCACCACCCGTGCCCGCGACGTCTTTCCCCTCATCGAGCGCGAAAGGGTCACCCACCTGGAACTGGTGCCAGCCCTCCTCATCCACTGGATCAACGATCCGCAGATACAGGAGTACGACCTCTCCTCTGTTCGGGTCATCAACTCGGGTGGGCAGAAGCTCCAACCGGAGGTGAAACGTCGAATCGAGGAGCTGATCCCTAGCTGTAAGGTGCAGGAGGTGTTCGGCATGGCCGAAGGGCTCTGCATTTTTGTGCGCCTGGACGACCCTGACGAGGTACGGATGGAGACCGTCGGCCGGCCGATCTCCCCCGATGATGAGGTCAAGCTGGTGGACGACGAAGGGCAGGAGGTGCCTCCAGGCGAGATCGGAGAACTCACCTGTCGAGGGCCGTACACGCTTCACGGCTACTTCCGCGCCCCCGAGCACAACGCGCTGGCCTTCACCCTGGACGGGTTCTACAAGACCGGCGACCTCATGAGACAGCACCCCTCGGGGAACCTCGTCGTAGAGGGCCGCAAGAAGGACCTCATCAACCGTGGCGGCGAAAAGATCAGTGCAGAGGAGATAGAGAACCTTATCCTGTCCCATCCAGCCGTTGAGAACGTCGCCTGTGTGCCTATGC
>JBHIBI010000237.1:0-2023 GCA_046758985.1 Dehalococcoidia bacterium | reverse complement strand
GGAACGGCTGGAGCTCTTGTTGCGGTACCTTGCCAAGGGTCCTCCGGGGGCCTGGGTGGCCCAGGTGGAGAGCCAGTGGGGCGAAGCTGAGGAGCGCTTCGCCGACTTCCGGGTCGTGGACTGAACCGCTGCGAATACTGGTGCCCAGCCCTCTCCTCGCCTGGGCCCCGTTCTAGGGAAGCTCACGGAGGCAGTAGTAGTCCTCGTGGGAGAGGATCCGCCACAGCGCCTCGGGGGTGATGTTCCGCGGGTTGGTGGGCGTGGACCAGCGCTCCGTGAGGACCTCATGCAGCTCCGCCACCGTCATGGGGTGGTTGCCCTCAGCCAGCAGGGTCCGGAAAACGATCTCTAGGAGAGGCATCTCCGGTCGGATAAAATCCTCCGCCTTGGCACAGCACTCTTCGATCTCCTTGAGCTGCTCCTTCGCAGGCGGCAGGTCGATCTGCCCCTCCAGTCTGGTGCGGCAGGAGGGACACCGGCGACTGAGGAGCAGCACCTCGAGGGAACGGTTGAGCTCCCGCGCCCGCTCAGGGTCAATAGCAAACTTGGCCTCCAGCGTCGGGGCCTCGGCTGCCAAGCTCTCTGAGGTCATCATTCCACCTCTTCATTCCAGTCGAGCATTTGGACTTTGGCTAGCTGGCCTGCCTTCAAGACGGGCACGTCCTCGGGGCAGATGGCCAGGCCGTTGGCTCTGGCCATGGAGGTCAGCAGATTGGAGCCCTGGGGACCTACCAGGCGGGCCATGTACCTCCCGTTGCGCTGCTTCACCTCTACCCGGGCGTAGACCCGGCGGCCGTCGGTGTTGTGGACGGGCTCCTCCAAAACTGCCTCGATGACGGGTTTCGCCAGGCGGGTCTTGCCCATCATCTTGAGGAGAGCGGGGCGGACCAGCTCCTCGAAGGCCACCAGGGCGCTGACGGGGTTCCCCGGTAGACCCACGTGGGGCACCTGCCGTCCAGCGGGCCCGTGGAGCACGCCAAAGGCTAGGGGCTTGGCGGGCCGCATCCGCACCGACCAGAAGTGGATTTGGCCTCGCTCCATGAGCACATCCTTGACGATGTCGTAGTCCCCCTTGGACACGCCAGCCGTGGTGACCAGCATATCTGCCGTGAGGCCCTGGTTCAGCTTACGGTGCATCTCCTCCAGGTTATCCCTGGCAATGCCCAAGGGCCTGGGAATGCCTCCGTAGCGGAGCACCGCGGCGGCCACGCTGTAGCTGTTGCTATCGTAGATGTTGCCCTGCCTCTGGGGCTGGCCCGGCTCCAGCAGCTCATCGCCGGTGGCCAGGATGGCCACTACCGGCCGCCGGATGACTCTGACCTGAGGGTGGCCCAAGGAGGCCAGTACGCCTACCTCGGCGGGGCGTAGCACCGAGCCTTGCGGCAGAACCAGCTTGCCTTGGGCTATGTCTTCACCGGCGGGACGGATGTTGGCACCCTGATGGACCTCCTCCAGGATGCCGATGCTGTCGAGCGGCTGGCCGGAGGCCTTCCGGGCCACCTCGTCGGTCCGCTCGAAGGGTACCACAGTGTCAGCGCCAGAGGGAATGGGCGCACCGGTCATGATCCGGATGGCCGTGCCAGGGGCGACCTCCTGCTGGGGGAGCTGCCCTGCGGCCACCTGGCCCACCACCTGCAGCAGCCGGGGTACCGTGGGGCTAGCGCCGACGGTGTCGGCGTGGCGTACGGCGAAGCCGTCCATGGCCGAGTTGGTCAAGGGGGGGACGTCAAAGGAGGCGGTCACGTCCTCCGCCAGCACCTGTCCCACTGCCTCCAGCAGGGGTTTCTCCTCCGGCTCCAGGACGTGCACCAGGCCCAGGACCCGCTCCAGGGCCTCCTCCACCGAGAGCATGTCCTCCCGATGACGCTCGTGGCTCTGATGGTGCTGGTGGTGCCCCACAGGGGTCTCCTGTCCTCAACCTCTTCCCTTCTAGTGTACCGCTTTTCTGAGCAGGTGTCTCGCCTGCCGGCGCGTTAGGAAGACCGGAGGGTTGCGCCCACCTCCTGCTGGAGGGTGTGGACGA
>JBHIBI010000236.1:0-2026 GCA_046758985.1 Dehalococcoidia bacterium | reverse complement strand
TAGCACCGCCGGGTCACTCCTCGCCGAGGTCTATCCACCCTCGCTTGACCGCTATAAAGACCGCTTGGCTCCTGCTGACGGCCCCGAGTTTTTTCAGGATACCGGAAACGTAGTTCTTGACCGTTTGCTCGGTGGTACCCAGGACGCCGGCTATTGCCTTATTCTGAGAGCCCTGGGTAACCATCCCCAGTATCTCCATCTCCTTCGGGGCCAGGGGATTGGGCGTAGGTGGTTCGTTGGGGTCGTAGACGAGGGCCAGGGCGCATCGGCTCGGTGGGATGCCCCGCTGGTGTAGGTTTCTCAGGGCGCCAGGGAAGTCTGTGGCTGTGTAGCCACACTGGTCGCAGATGTCCGCTGGCAGATTCCGTAGCAGGACTAACCGGCCCTCAGTGTACGAGCAGGTGTCGGTTGTTCCCCTGCGGAGCTCCGGAGCCCGGCAGTGAGGGCAATTCAGGGCGCCCGTATCCCAAGGAGGATAATGTCGAGGACATAGTCCCCGGGGACAGCGTCGTCAGCTATTTCTAACCATATTTGGCCTTCCCTGCTTTCCCCGGCGCCCAGGGCCGACACGGCGCTGCGGAGCTCCACGCCCACGGGAAGTCCTTCAGCCTGCACGGCCACTCCCCTGAGCTGGTCCGTCCCGTTGTTGGTGATGACAACTGAGAACACGTGTGTTTCCCCGCGGCCCACAGTCAAAGGCAGGGTGGCTGGTGACACGCTGAGGCCGGGGTCGGAGGGGAGCTCGGTTATGGTCAGGTTCACTGTCGTCTGGGCCGTGTAGCTCCAGGCTGCCCAGATGATGCCGGTGGTGGTCAGTAGCAGGACCAGGGCGAGAGCGATGCTTCTTAGGAACTTCATACCACCTACCTCCCGTTTTCTCAACAATAGCAGACGGAGGGATTCTTGCCAAGTCCAGCCAGCCCTTAAAGGCCTTTGACGCGGTCCCAGACGTCATCCAGCCGTTGCCTGAGGAGCTTCAGGGTGTCCTCCAGGCCTTTCGTGTGCTCCCGGTGCCAGTAGGACTGATCCTTTATCTCCTCCAGGGCGGCCCGGATGCCCTCCAGCTCCCGGAGGATCAGGTCGGGGTTGGTGTGGTGCTCGCGGCGGCCCTCCCTCCACTGGAAGAGCATCCACGTCAGCACGATGACGAGGACGGCCACGGTGCCGAGTGACTGGACCGCCTCAGCCACCGCTCACCTCGCCGGGTCAGGGGTGCGCACCGTGGGCAGGTCGCGGCCCCCGTGCTCCTCAAACATGACGTCGGCGTTGAGGTTGTCCGCCCAGGTGGCGCCAGCGTCGGTGCTGGCCACGTAGTTGCCCCCGCCGTAGGTGGCGGCACTGGTGTCCAACTGAATCAAAGGGCAGTTGTTGGTGTTGCCGGTGGGGTGGCGCACCTCGATGGCATACTTGGTGTCCGCCTTCACGTGCACCGCGGGCATGGCGACCTCTTTCCATTCCCAGGACGGGGTGGCCACCAGCTCCCCGGCGTCAAAGGTGGCGGAGACCAGGTCGTCCCCGGTGGGGTGGCCGGAAGCATCGGTCTCCCGGATGGCCACTGTCACCGTGCCCGGCGTGCCGATGCGGTTCATCCCGATGATGAGCTTGATGATGGTGTGGTCGGTGCCGGGGGTGAAGGTCTGCCCCAAGCGGGTATCGCCGTGGAACTTGATCTGGGAGTCGCGGCCGGTGGTGTAGTTCTCGTACTGGGCCGTTACCGGGTCCGAGGTGCGTGTGGTGGCCGGGCTGCGGACCGATGCCGGGGACACTACCGCCTCCTCCTAAGGGATGATCTCAATGGTGCCGTCGGACACCAGGGCGTTGCGGATGGCCGCGGCCTCGGCGTTGGTGTAGGGGCCCATCCCGTGCTCCTCCAGCCCCTGCCGAAGGGTGGCCTGGTCCACCCCGCCCCGGGGAAGGCGGGCCAAGAGGACGCCCCGCACGCGCTCCACCTCCCGGTCGAGCCAGGCCGTGTCGGTGAGCCTTATGGTGGGCATCGTTGCCTCCTATATGGCAATTTTGTAGATGA
>JBHIBI010000235.1:0-2027 GCA_046758985.1 Dehalococcoidia bacterium | reverse complement strand
GAGGAGATCGACAAGCTGCGCCACGCCGCCACCCGGGCCCTGCTGACGCGGCGGGACGTGCTCATCGTAGCCTCGGTCTCCTGCATCTACGGCCTGGGCTCGCCGGAGGAGTACCAGGGCTTCGTGGCCTACCTCAAGGTGGGAGAGCACCTGGGCCGCCACCGGCTGCTGCGGCAACTGGTGGACATGCAGTACGAGCGCAACGATATGGATCTGAGCCGGGGCAAGTTTCGCATCCGGGGCGACACCCTGGAGATCCAGCCCGCCTATGAGGAGGTGGCGGTGCGGGTCCAGTTCTGGGGCGACGAGGTGGAGCGCATCGTGCAGATGGACCCCCTCACGGGGGAGCTTCTGGCCGAGCGCCAGGAGCTGGAGATCTACCCTGCCAAGCACTTCGTCACCTCTCAGGACAAGCTGCTGCCAGCCGTCGAGGACGTCGAAACGGAGCTAGCAGAGCGTCTCCAGGAGCTGCGGGACCAGGGGAAGTTGCTGGAGGCGGCCCGGCTGGAGGCCCGCACCAAGTACGATCTGGAGATGCTGCGGGAGGCCGGCTACTGCGCCGGCGTGGAGAACTACTCCTGTCACCTGGGCCGTCGCCACCAGCCTCACGATGGGAAGGTGGCTGTGGCCTGCGGCACATCCCCCTGGTGTCTGCTGGACTACTTCCCCCAGGACTTCCTGCTGTTCATCGACGAGTCTCACATGACCCTGCCTCAGCTCCGGGGGATGTACCACGGCGACATCTCCCGCAAGCAGACCCTGGTGGACTACGGCTTCCGGCTCCCCTCGGCTCTGGACAACCGTCCCCTGAGCTTCGGCGAGTTCGAGGAGCGGATCAACCAGGTCGTCTTCGTCTCCGCCACGCCGGGGCCCTATGAGATGGAGCACAGCCAGCAGGTAGCGGAGCAGCTCATCCGGCCCACAGGTCTCCTGGACCCCACCGTGGAGGTGAAGCCTACTGAGGGGCAGATCGACGACCTCCTGGCGCAGGTGCGGTGCCGGGTGGAGCAGGGGCAGCGGTGCCTGGTAACCACCCTGACCAAGCGCATGGCCGAGGAGCTGGCCGACTACCTCCAGGAGATGGGCGTCAAGACTCACTACCTCCACTCGGAGATCGAGACCCTGGAGCGCAGTGAGATCCTGCGGGACCTGCGGTTGGGGGTGTACGACGTGGTGGTGGGTATCAACCTGCTGCGGGAGGGCCTGGACCTGCCCGAGGTGAGCCTGGTGGCCGTCCTGGACGCCGACAAGGAGGGCTACCTGCGGTCGGAGACCCCGTTGATTCAGATGATGGGCCGGACGGCGCGTCACGAGGAGGGGCACGTCATCATGTACGCTGACCGAATTACCGACTCCATGCGCCGGGCCATCAAAGAGACCGACCGGCGCCGCCGGGCGCAAGACGAGTACAACCGGAGCCACGGTATCACCCCCGTGGGAATCCGCAAGGCGGTGCGGGACATCACCGAGCGAGTGCGCGCTGTGGCCGAGACCCGGGCCACCTACGCGGTGCGGCGGGAGCTGCCCAGGGATGAGCTGCTGCGGCAGATCAAGGCCCTGGAGCAGGAGATGAAGCTGGCCGCCAGGGACCTGGAGTTCGAGAAGGCGGCCATGCTGCGGGACGAGGTCATCGAGTTGCGGAAGGTCCTGGCGGACTAGAGTGGCAGCGAAGTGAGTTCCTCCAACCACAGCGAAAGAGAGCGCTCAGCACTCCGGTCCTCTGTTTCTCTTCTTTCCCCCCTTCTGCTCCTGCTGCTGGTAGCCCTCCTGGCTACAGGCTGTACCGCTGGACTTCCCCTGGGGGAGCCCAGCCTGCCTCCCGGATTTCTGGAGACCTCGGTGCCCGATGTGGAGCTCCAGGGATACGTCTATGTGAACCAGGGGAGGCCCATGCAGGTGCCCAGTCTCACCTTCATGAAGCGAAGCGACATGCCCTCTGGCCTGGCTCAGACGGTGGAAATCACCTCGGTGGCCCTGTGGATCGGCCCTACGGTGGCCCAGACTGGGGTCCACATCCAGTTTGGTGA
>JBHIBI010000234.1:0-2047 GCA_046758985.1 Dehalococcoidia bacterium | reverse complement strand
TCTCCAAGGAGTTCCGCCCCATGGGGGCCTCCACCAACGTCACCACTGTCCTCTACGGCACCCCCTGGGACGGCGAGAGCCTGCTGGAGGAGCAGAAGGAGTTGAACCTGGAGCTGGAGCGTCGCGACGGCCTCCGGCGGCACTTCCGCTTCGACTGGCAGGAGGTGGCCCGCTTCAACCCCCGGTACGAGACCTACGCCCTGGGGGAGCGGGAGCGGCTGGGGGAGGACCACCCGCTGTTCCGTAGCCAGTACCTGCTCCTGCCCCTGCCAGGCCGGGGCGGACTCCTCTCGGCCCAGCAGCAGGCCCAACTCCAGGGGAGCCACAGCCGCCGCAGCTTCCCTCAGCGCGGCGGGGTCTACGTGGCGGGTCTCGACCTGGCCGGTGGCGGGGAGGAGGGCAGCAATTCTAGCCAGGACGCCACGGTGCTGACCATCGGCGAGCTGGATTTCTCCTCCTGCGACGAGCTGCTTCCCGAACCAACCATCCGGGTGGTGGAGCACTACCGCTGGGTGGGCCTCCCCCACGACCAGCTCTATCCCAGGCTGCTGGACATCCTGCGGCAGGTCTGGGGGTGCCGCCGGGTGGTGGTGGACGCCACGGGCCTGGGTGCAGGGGTGGCCAGCTTTCTGGCCCGGGCCCTGGGGAGAGCGGTGGTGGAGCCCTTCACCTTCACTGCCCAGAGCAAGTCCCGCCTGGGCTTCGACCTCATCGCCGCGGTGAACGTGGGTCGGCTGAAGATGTACGGCGCCGATGGCTCGGAGGAGTACCAGGGATTCTGGCGCGAGCTGGGACGGGCCAAGGCCCAGTACCGGCCCAACCGGACGCTGAACTTCTTTGTGGATCCCGCCGAGGGCCACGACGACTACCTGATGAGCCTGGCGCTGCTGGTGCAGGCGGGGCGGTACGTGCCCCGGGTGGCCCGGGGGCGGGCTGGGGGTGAGGCGGTGGCTGGCGCTCCGGCGGGCCGGTAGCGCTGACCGGAGGACTCACACCCCCGGTGAGGCCAGGATGGCCTTGACGTTGTCCAACGCCTGCCGATTGACCTGCCCCTCGGAGCCCAGGCTCTCCTCCTGGGGCGTGTTCTGAAGCAGCCACTGGCGCAGGGCCGTGCCCAGTTCGGCGTTGTAGGTGAGGCTGGCGTAGTACCAGGCGGCCAGCCAGCCCACCGGGTCCTTCCTGACCCGCAGCACAAAGCCGTCGTCCACCGGGGCGTCGTCCTCCACCCGCACGGTGTGGTACCGGGTGCCCAGCTCGGCCATCGGTCACCTCCTCCCTGCAAGCGATGGGGACTGCTTCGACATTGTGCCACAAAATCCTGCCACTTTCACCTTGCCAAAACGAAACAGATGTTCTATCCTTTTCTGTAAGATGCCCGTCACGGGTGCGGAGGAGGTTGGCTGATGCGGTGTCGGCAGGGAGAGCCCCTGCTGGATACTCGGCCCGAGTACTACCCGTACCGGGACGATGGCTGCGAGGTCTCGCCCTCCTGCCTCATCTGCCCCTTGCCCAAGTGCAAGTACGATGACCCCGGCTGGCTGCAGCGGGAGCGCCGCCGCGGGCGGGACCTGGAGGTGCTGAGAGTACGGCAGGCCCAGACCCTCTCGGTGCCCCAACTGGCACAACGCTTCGGCATCAGCCAGCGGACGGTGTTCCGCATCCTCAGCCGGGCCCTTCCTGTACAGGAAGGGCGGGCCGACCCCGATTCTCGGGGCTGACTCACCGAGAGGAGTGAGGCCATGGACGACCGACCCTTTCCCCAGCAGCTCATCCACCGGGACCAGGAGCGGCTGCGAGGTTACCAGGAGAGCCTGGACTTCTACGCCGGCCTCCAGTGGCAGGGGACCCCCCGCCGCGGCGAACGCCGCCTCACCTTCAACTACGTCCGCGTCCTGCTGGAGAAGGCTACCTCCTATCTCCTTTCCAGCCTCACCTTCGCCCTGGAGCCCCTGGAGGATACCGCCGAGGCTCGCCGCCGCGCCCTGGCCGCTGAGCAGGCGGTGCGGGAGCTGGCCGAGGCCAACGGCCTGGAGCAACTGGACTTCGA
>JBHIBI010000233.1:0-2064 GCA_046758985.1 Dehalococcoidia bacterium | reverse complement strand
CCACGGCTTTCTTGCCATCCTGTGGGCCACCAGAGAGGGTACGAGCATCACCGTGAGGACAAGAGCAAGGACGAGCCAGCAGCTTTATCCCCCAGCTAGTGGTGGAATGGGTGGAATAGGCCAACTCGAAGGCGGAAAGTTGAGGGGTTGCGGGAGATCCCCTCCCCAGACGATGACATAGCGCAGGACCAAGCCCTCGATTAAAACCAAGGTAAACTTGGCATATAGCGACCGTTCCGCTCCCACCCCCCCTGGTTGCCCACACAACCGGAGCGATCAGGCCCCGGGACCAAGATCCTCACCCTGTACCTGATTCTCGTCCCCGGTGTTGGCCCCTCCCCAGATCGGCATCATCCCTGGGTAGTGCTCCCGGGCGAGGTTCTCGTCCATGCGACCCGTCACCATGGCGGTGAACGACCCGGGGTTGGCGGCCGTCGCCACGTAGAGGTGCAGCAGTAGGCCCGAGATCAGGACCACGGCCCCGGCGCTGTGCACGGCAAAGAGCACCCATTGGACCCGGGGCGTGAGCCCGAGACCGCCCGGGTAGTAGAGGAGCAGCCCGGTCAGCCCCAGCACCATCCCGAGCACCAGCGCTGCCCGGAACCAGATCTTCTGGCCGGCGTTGAACCGCCCGGCCGGCAGGCGGACATGAGCCCGGCTCAGGTAGCCGCCCGCCCGCCGGAGCCACTCCCGGTCGTCGGCAACGAGTCGCATGTCGCGGCGCCACTGGAACCACATCACCACCACGGCAACCAGGAAGAGGAGGCCGCCCCAAATATGCGCGGCACTCGCCAGGCGACCCCAGAAGGGAGCAGGGCCCCCAACGACGAACCGACCCCAGAGCAGGTAGAGCCCACTCGCCAAGAGGACCAAGAAGGAGAGGGCCAGCGCCGCATGCATCAGCACCTCGCTCCCCCGATAGCGCTCTACCATCCGCCCCGATGCCGGGACCCGGTCCGGGCCGACCGCGACGTAGTGCAACAGGGCCAGCACGACTGTGAGCAGGAGGAGAGCCCCCCCGTAGTAGCGGAGTCCGTCGCGGTAACTCCAAAAGGTCTGCCAGTCCTCCCCGGGGCGTAGCGTCTGCCAGACCTCAAAGTCACCCGGGACAGCCGCCCCGGTGGCAGTCGCAAAGTATCCCCACGCTCCGACGGCCACGCCCAGACCACCCAGCAGTGTCGCACTCGTTACAATCCAACCTTGCCATCTCATAACCACCTCCTCAGATCGCTTCGCACCTGCCGCCCACCCACACCCGGTCGATGGATTCAGGCGCCGCGGTCAGCACCATTGCAAAAAAGGAGGCCCGGAGCCCCCCGCTCAGAACCGAGAGGAGGCGAGTCCGACCGCCTCGTCTCTTGCCTTCCCAGCACCCTCTGTACCTCTTGTAGATGATCCAGCCGCCTATCGTGCGCCACGATCGATAGTTCTTCATAAAGAGGGGAACGTGAAGAGGAGCGCTTCCATTTTCCTTCCTCCCATAAAGAAATCCCCACCGGAGCCACTGCTACCTGGGTGGGGACTCGTTATGCAGACCTCCCTCCCAATGGAGGAGGAAGGCGCACGATTGTTAAGAGCAAAGACGCCTCTACCGGCCAGCCGGATAGGCCGTCTGCCACCCCCAGGCGCCACCGCCTGAGCCCCGAGCAGCCATGCGCTGACGTACCACGTTGGCTACCTCTTCGGCGTCGCCAGCAACCAGGGCCTTCGTAGCGCAGATCGACGCGCAGGCCGGCAGCTTGCCCTCAGCGATCCGGTTTGACCCGTAAAGTCGCTGCTCGCGCTCGGAGAACGGCTCCTCCGGACCACCGGCGCAGTAAGTGCATTTGTCCATGACTCCACGGGCACCGAAAGGTGATGCCTTGGGGAACTGCGGTGCTCCGAAGGGGCAGGCATAGAGACAGTAGCCGCAGCCGATGCAGGTCTCCTTATTGACCTGCACGATCCCATCTGGGCGATGGGACAACGCATCCACCGGGCATACCGCCACACATGGTGCCTTGGAGCAATGCATGCAAGGCACCGCCACGTTGGTCTCGCCCGGTACGCCTTCGTTGACAGTGA
>JBHIBI010000232.1:0-2071 GCA_046758985.1 Dehalococcoidia bacterium | reverse complement strand
GCGTCACCCGCCGCCCCTATGTGGACGTTCGCCAGCCCATGGACGACCTCACCGAACTGGTCGTCCTCGAGGGCGACGAGCCCTTCATCGTCCAGCCCGGCACCTTCGTCCTCGGCACCACCCAGGAGTCCGTCACCCTGCCTGACGACATCGTCGCCCGCGTCGACGGCAAGAGCTCCCTCGGCCGTCTGGGCCTCCTCGTCCACGCCACCGCCGGCTACGTAGACCCCGGCTGGACCGGCAAGCTCACCCTGGAGCTGTCCAACCAGTCGCAGATGCCCATAGCCCTCTACCATGGCATGAAGATCGCCCAGATCTCCTTCCTCCGCCTGTCCACCGCCGTCCAGCGCCCCTACGGCTCCCCCGGCCTCGGCTCCAAGTACCAGGGCCAGACCGGCCCCACTCCCTCCCGCGCCTACGAGGACTTCCAGGGCTGAGCCCTGCGCTACCTGATCATGGCCAGCCTACCTAACCCCATAAGAACACAAGGTCTCACCATCTACTGGGATCGTCAAGGTCCCGTTATTATCCCTGAACTGGCAGCCGGCAGTTATGAAAGCGACACCCGTCTTTTGGTGGGGAACTCCCTAGGCCCCGGGATGACAATGCTGGACCTGGGGGCCCACGTAGGTTATTTCTCCCTGATAGCTGCCCGCTGTGTGGGATCCTCGGGAAGGGTTTTCGCCTTTGAGCCGCAGCCGAGAGTCTATGATGTCCTGGTCAAGAACATCAAAGCCAACGGGTTTCACAGCACTATCAGACCGGTAAGGAAGGCCGTCTCCAACGCCACCGGCGCCGCGGCTCTATTATTAGCGAGAGAAGGCAGTGGAGGAGCCAGCTTCTATCCCATCCCAGGAGCCAGCTCCCTGGAAAAGGTGGTTGTGGAGACGACCACCCTGGACGCTTTCTTGGCGGCAGAAGGATGGCCCCGGGTACACTTGATGAAGATGGACATCGAGGGGGCAGAGAAGGTGGCCCTGGAGGGGATGAGGGAGCTGGCAAAAAGGAACCTGACCTTAAAGCTCATTGTGGAATTCGCCCCTCTTGTCCAAGCGGCGGCGGGAGTGACACCTGAGGAGCTCTTTGAGACGCTATTGGCGTTGGGCTTTCGGAAGTTCTGGGTGATCGTGCGCGGTTTGCAGCCCCTTAGCATCCCCCAAGACATCCCCCGCCTGGTTCGGATGGCTGGCATGGCCGAGAACCTGTATGTAAACCTCCTCTGTGAGAGGTAGCCGAGGGAAGGGGTAGGCTGCTAACCTCTTACCCGCTCCGCTATCACCTCGTGACGCCTCCCATAGTAGGTTCGGCGGGTGGAGGGCAACAAAGATATGGGCCGCTATCTGCGATAGCTAGAAGACAAGAACCCCGGTCACAACACACCAGGCGACGAGGAATGCAAGTGGGAACAGGACACCCAAATAGGGCGACACGCGCCGAGGGCCTCTCTGCCAGAACCGTTGCCGGTTGTATAGTTCTTCCTCCTTTAGCCTAAAAATACCGTTTAGCTCCATGCTTGTCTTCTCCATGCTAAAAATTTCGTCGGTGTAAAAACTGAGAGCTGCCATCAAGCTTAAGCCCGTATACATGAAAAGAAGTGATGCTCCTATCCCGAGAGCCACGACGGCTCCGCGTATGGCCTCGATGTTCAGACCAGCGAACAATACTGCATTGGCCACCACCATCAAGTTGGCCCGCTCACTGAGGAGTCTATCCTCAGCTATACGTAGCTGGACAAGTAACTCGTATCTCTGCTCACGGTTCATAGACGCATCCCCTTAGTTGATAACACAAGTTCCCGGCTCCCGTACACGGTATTCGCCATGAAGCAATGTGCCCAAAGCTTAATTCTCAACACCGATAGGCTGCTCTCTCTGCGGGCTGTTGTCAAGAGCCGATTTTCCCCTTAAAATACTCGCACTACATTGTGTGTGGGTATTGGCGCCGCCCTGGTCGGGACCGCAAATCTTGCTGGCTCAGGAGTAACTGTCCGGCGGCAGATCACATCTATAATTCCAGAGGGCACGGCTTCTTTCCCACGCGGATGAGCTAAAGGAGCAAGGCTATGCGTGTA
>JBHIBI010000231.1:0-2073 GCA_046758985.1 Dehalococcoidia bacterium | reverse complement strand
CTCAGGACTGGACCCCCTTGCGCACCAGCTCCGGCACCGCCTTCAGGGCGGCCTCCAGCTTGTCCACATGCTTCCCGCCGGCCTGGGCCATCTCGGGGCGGCCACCGCCACCGCCGCCCATCACCCTGGCCGCTCCCCGGGCCAGCTCCACGGCGCTGAGGCCCCGGGACACCAGGTCAGGCGTCACCATAGCCACCAGGCTGGGCCGTTCACCAATGACCGCCCCCAGGACGATGACGGCGCTGCCCAAGCGGTCCCGCAACCAGTCGCCGGTCTCCCGCAGGGCCTCGACGCTAGAGGCCGAGGTGCGCAGCGCCAGCACCTTGACCCCCTCCACCTCCTGCACCTGCGAGAGCGCCTCCGCTGCCTGGCGGCGTAGCTGCTCCCGCTCCAAGGTAGCGAGGCGCTTCCTCAGCTCGGCCTGCTCCACCAGCAGTCCCGCCAAGCGGGACTCCAGGTCCTGCACGGGAGTCTCCAGCCTCTTGGCCAGGCCCTCCAGGCCTTCCCGGAGGGACACCACCAGGGCCTCGGCACCGCGGCCGGTGACGGCCTCGATGCGCCGCAGCCCGCCGCCGATGCCCGTCTCCGAGGTGACGATACACATGCCGATCTGCCCCGTGGAGTCCAGGTGGGTGCCGCCGCACACCTCCATGCTGAAGGGGGCGCCGCGACGTCCTGAGCCTGCCCTGAGCTTGTCGAATGGGCCTGTCGAAGGATCGGAGGGCACCTCCACCACCCGCACCTTCTCGCCGTACCGCTCGCCGAAGAAGGCCAGGGCTCCCTCCTGGATGGCCTGGGTGTAGGTGGTCTCCCGCTTGCGCACGGGCACGTCCTGCCGGATCTTGTCGTTGACCAGCCGCTGCACCTCCAGCAGCTCCTCGCGGGAGAGGGGCGTCATATGGGTGAAGTCAAAGCGCAGCCGGTCGGGGGCCACCAGGGAGCCCCCCTGGCGTACATGGGGGCCCAGGACGGTGCGCAGGGCGGCGTGGAGCAGGTGGGTGGCCGTGTGGTTACGGGCGGCGTCCAGGCGGCGCTCGGCGTCCACGCGAGCCTCCACGGTATCGCTCACAGAGATGGTCCCCTCCTCCACCACACCCCGGTGGACGATGAGGCCCTCCAGGGGGCTCTGGGTGTCCTCCACCCGCACCTTCCCCTTCTTGCCCACGATGGAGCCGGCATCGCCCACCTGGCCACCGGCCTCGGCGTAGAAGGGGGTAGCCGCCAGCACTACCTCCACCCGCTGGCCCTGGGAGGCGTAGGCTGTTGTCTCCCCGTCCACCAGGAGGGCGGCCACGGTGGTCTTTTTGGTGAGGCGCTGGTAGCCCACGAAGGCGACGGGGCCCACGCGCTTCAGACTAACAACGACGCTTTCGGATATCCGCTCGGTCTCATCGACGCCGAACCTGGCAGCGGCGCGGGAGCGCTTTTGCTGGGCCTCCATCTCGCGCCGGAAACCCTCCATGTCCACATCCAGGCCGTGCTCTCGGGCGATCTCCTGGGTCAGCTCCGGCGGGAAGCCGTAGGTGTCGTGTAAAATGAACACTTCTCTTCCAGACAGTTGCTTGGCTAGTTGCCCAGTCCTGGACAATGCGCTTGAACTCCGAACCTCTTCAAAGACGGTGTCGAGCACCTCTTGCAACACCCACGAAGGCTTCACACGCGGTCCTACTCGTCCTGCAAGCCTCCCAACAGCTTCTCGTATCCTTGCGGGAGAGAAGGTTTGTTTCCCCTTCTGTCTGGACAGGATGGTTCTAAGACCGAGATGGAGTGGTATTAAACCCTCCTCCAACATTGGAAGACCTATGCCTATTGTTTGCCCAAACTGCTCCTCTTCCTGGCCCAGCACCCGCAGGATGAAGTCGCGGTTCTGCACCAGCTCGGGGTACTGCCCACCAAAGCGTTGGATGGCCGCCTCCGCCACAGAGCCCAGGAAAGTCCCTTCGACAAGCTCAGGGCGAGCCCCTTCGATGGTGCTCAGGGCGGGCTCATTCAGCCCCAGCTTCATCCCGTAGCGCATCGCCCGCCGGAGGATGCGCCGCAGCACGTACCCCCGGCCCTCGTTGCCCGGCACCA
>JBHIBI010000230.1:0-2092 GCA_046758985.1 Dehalococcoidia bacterium | reverse complement strand
CCCAGCTTCTCGTGGGCGCGTCCCACGGTGAAGCCAGGGGTGTCCCGGGGGACCAGGAAGCTGCTGGTGCCGTCCTGCATCCCCACCTCGGGGTTGGTGTTGGCGTAGACCACGTAGAGCTTGGCCTCATAGGCATTGCTGATGAACTGCTTGCGGCCGTTGATAACCCAGGAGCCATTCTCGTAGTGGGCTCTGGTGTCCATGGCCGCCTCGGGGGCGTTGTAGGGGAGCCAGCGGTCCGAAGCGCCCTTCGGCTCGGTGAGGGCGTGGGCCATGACGAAGGTGGGGTCTTCCATGAGGCGGGGGAACCAGTAGTCCTGAAGGTGTGGGGGAGCGGTCCCCTCGAGGAGTACCGAGAGCTTCCAGTTCTGGTTAAGGAGGTCAATCAGCGCCACGTCGCCCCGGGCCAGCTCCTCGCCGATGATCGCCCAGGTCTGGGCGTTATACTGGATTCCCCCGTACTTCTCGGGAACACCGATGGTACGCAGCCCCAGCTCACTGGCCTTCCGCACCAGCTCCTCGGGCCAGCGCTCCTCAGGGCTGGCAGTCCACTCCCGGTCCCGGTTGTCCCGAACCCAGGGCCGCACGTAGCTCTCCACGAAGTCCCGGACCATCTGCTGGATGGCCCGCTGCTCCTCCGTCAGACCCATCATCCGCATCTCCATGGTGTCAACCCCCTTCTCTTGTGACCTGTGTCCCAGGGATTCACTTCCAGGCAGCTTCTACCCTTGCCACCGCCTTGAACCAGCAACACTGTAACTATGGCACTAGCCGGTGTCAACCTCCGGTCCTTAGTCGTAAGGACTGGGTTACCCTGCCGGATAACCCTTTGGGAGTGACGGCCTACCCCAGGACGGCTAGCGGGCTGGTGGGTACAGGAGCCATCCCTGACGCCCGGTGTTGCGCACGCGATAGAGATGGCCTTCGTCGGTGGTGACATAGAGGGTGCGCAGGTCGGAGTCCCCGAAGGTGCAGTTGGTGGGCCGGTCGGCAGGCACCGCATGGCTCTCCAGCACGCGGCCCGACGGTGCAAAGACGTAGACCGTCGGGCCCGGGCCGCTGCGGTCCCATCCAGCACAGGCGATAATATTGCCCTCGCTATCCAGACACATCCCAGCAATGCCGCGGTGCACGCCCCGGTAGTCGCTGCCAAAGGTATGCAGGAGGGTATGCGAGCCCAAGGTACCGTCCTCCAGAATGGGATAGGCCCGCAGCTCGCGGCTCCCGTGAGGCTCATAGCTGTTCTCGGCTACGTACAGCGTGCGTTCGTCCTGGGAGAGCAGGACACCGCTGGGGACCGTGGTATCGTAGGTCATGCGCTGGATAGTCCAGTCTCGGAGGGGCTTCTCCAACCGCAGGACGGAGGCATGGTCAAGAGGGCCCTGGACCTGGGGCCCCGACGCCGGGAGGCTGCCATGGGGGTCACTGAACCAGATGCGCCCCTGCTGGTCGACCACCAGGTCATAGGGCTGGTTGTGGAGGTGGTCCCCCAGCTTTTCGGCCAGCAGGGAGGTGGAGCCGTCGGGGTTGAAGCGCACAATACGGCGGCTTCCACTCTGGCAGCCATACAGGACCCCGCTGGCAGAGAAGGCCAGCCCACTGGTACGGTTGGTCCAGCGGCGGAGCTCGGTCACCTCACTGCTCCGGGGATCATAGCGCAGGATGCGGCTTGCTCCCACGTGGGTAAACAGCAGCGCCTCGCCGTCCCAGGCGGGCCCGTCGGTGGTGCTGCCGTAGGGACCAGCAACCAGTTCAAAATCCCAACTCACATGCACCTCCTGAGTGGTCATACGGGTATCCCCGGAATCTTCAACCGGATGCGGTAGACCGAGGTGCGGGCCGTGATGTACAGGGACCGCCAGTCCTCATCGCCCCAGGCCATATTGGAAACGATCTCAGGGACCCGGATCCGGCCCAGGTGATTCCCGCTGGCGTCCATCGCGTGAACGCCGCCGGGGCCTGAGCAGTAAACATTCCCCTCCACATCTACCTTCATGCCATCGGGATAGCCCGGATCCTCCCCGGTGAGATCGATGAAGAGCCGCCCGTTGCCGATAGTGCCGTCGGAATTGACGTCGAAGACCCGGATGTG
>JBHIBI010000229.1:0-2105 GCA_046758985.1 Dehalococcoidia bacterium | reverse complement strand
GCCCCTAGATGAGGGACCGGGACTGGCCGCCGTCAATGTTGATGGAGGCGCCGGTGATCAGGTCGGCCACGTCGGAGGCCAGGAAGGCCACCAGCCGTCCCACCGGCTCGGGCCAGCCGAAGCGTCCCATGGGCAGGTTGCGGCTGATGAACTCCTTGACCACCTCCGGGGACTGGGTCTGCACGAACCGCTCCCAGGTGCCGCCGGGGTGCTGGATGGAGCCGGGGGCCACGCTGTTCACCAGCACGTTGTGGGGGGCTAGCTCGACGGCCAGGGACTTGGACATGGCGATGACGGCGGCCTTGGCCATCATGTAGGCCAGGGCACCCCCGTACTCCCGCCCGAAGACCGAGGAGATGTTGATGATGCGGCCCCAGCGGCGCTCCTTCATGCCGGGGATGGCCCGCCGGATGAGGGCATAGGCTACCCACACGTTGATGTCAAAGGTGGCCTGGATGTCCTGGAGGGTGGTGGCCTCCCAGCCGGTGCCGGAGCCGCGACGCCCGCCCACGTTGTTCACCAGGATGTCGATCCTCCCCAGGGAGGCCTCAGCGGCGTCGAAGAGAGGGTTAGCCTGGGTCGGGTCGCTCAGGTCCGCCACCAGGCCCACCGCCTTGCCCCTGCCCAGTGCCCGTAGCTCCGCCTCGGTCTTGCGCAGGGTCTCCTCGTTGCGGGCGCAGATGGCCACGTTACAGCCCTCGGCGGCCAGCGCCAGCGCGCTCTGTCGGCCCAGGCCCCGGCTGCCGCCGGTGACCAGCGCGTTCTTGCCCTCAAGGCCCAGGTCCACGGCACACCTCCTGCATCCTTACAAGGATTCTCTCGTGGACAGGGGAGACGCTACTCCCACGCCTAGCCCTTGTCAAGGAGTGATGGCACGAAGCCCTCCATTCACTCCAGGGGGCAAGGCTGGTAGAATATGGGGAACGACGAGGGTGCGCATGAAGATCCTGGTGAGCAACGACGACGGTGTGGATGCCCCCGGCCTCTGGGCCGCCGCCGAGAGCCTGCGCCCCGCCGGTGAAGTGGTGGTGGTAGCCCCCGACCGGGAGCAGAGTGGCGTGGGGACCGCAGTGACCCTCCACGGCCCCGTGCGGATCCGTCCCGTAGCCGCGCCGGTGGAAGGGGTCACCGCCTTCGCCGTGGAGGGCACCCCCGCCGATAGTGTCATCGTAGCGCTGGAGCGGCTGGTAGGGCCCGTAGACCTGGTGGTGTCGGGCATCAACCAGGGGGCCAACTTGGGGGAGGATGTGGTCGTCTCGGGGACGGTAGGGGCCGCCTTGCAGGGCTACGTCCGGGGAGTCAACGCCATCGCCATCTCTGTCACCTCCATCAAGAAGGTGCGGCTGGAGGTGGCCAGCCGGCTGCTGCGCCTGCTGGCCCCCCACCTGGGCGAGGACTCGCTGCCCCGCCCCCTCTTCCTCAACATCAACCTCCCCAACGAGCCCCTACACAAGATCCAGGGCATTAAGGTGACCCGGATGGGGCAGAGGAGCTACCTGGAGACGGTCAAGGAGGGGAGGGACAGCCGGCGCACGTACTACTGGATCTCGCGCAACCGGTTGGTGATGCAGGAGCAGGAAGGGACCGATGTGTGGGCGGTGAAGCACTCCCACATCTCCATCACCCCTTTGCAGGTGCAACTGACTGCCCACCAGCAGCTCCCTGCCCTGCAGGAGCTGTGCCAGGCGCTCAACCGGGGTCTACGTCCCCGCTAGCCACTTCAAGGCCATCGGCCCTGACGCTGGCGACCTCCCCCACCAGCTTGACACTCCCCAACCTCTGGGCTACCATGATGTCGGGAACGGCTAGGAACCCTGTGCCTGGCCGGGGTGCCTGAGCAAGATAGCATGGGGATATAGCTCAACTGGGAGAGCGCGGCGTTCGCATCGCCGAGGTTGGGGGTTCGAGCCCCCCTATCTCCACCAACGGGCCCCTGTAGCTCAGCCTGGATAGAGCGGCGGCGTCCTAAGTCGCGCGTCGGGTGTTCGAATCACCCCAGGGGTACCAAGAGCAGCTCCAGGAGCGTAGCTCAGCCTGGTAGAGCGCCGGTCTCCAAAACCGGTGGTCGGGGGTTCGAATCCTCCCGCTCCTGCCAGCGTTTAGGT
>JBHIBI010000228.1:0-2117 GCA_046758985.1 Dehalococcoidia bacterium | reverse complement strand
GACGGTTGGCGGCTTGGATACCCTGGGCCACTTCCCCCTGGTCTCGATAGCCAGCCAGGCGCAGGGAGAGGAACTCCCCCATCTCCAGCAGGAGGCCCGTGGGCTCCCCCGTGGCCTCGTCCCGCTGGATGACCCCCTGAGGTGGGTCTGGAGTATCGGACGTTATGCCCAGTAGCCGGAGGGCAAGGCTGTTGAGAACGGAGGCGTGGCCCGTCCGGTGGTCCAGGCGCACCGGATGGTACGGCGCCGCCTCGTCCAGGTCCCACCGCATTGGGTGGCGCCGCTCCCGTAGCAAGGGCTCGTCGTAGCCCCAGCCGCGCACCCACGCCCCTTGGGGAGTCTGCCCGGCCCGCTGGCGGAGGGAGGCCACGATCTCTCCGATGGAAGCGACCTGGCCGGGCCGGCAATCCACGCTCCGCAAGCAGGAGGCCAAGGCCAGCAGGTGCAGATGGGCATCCTCGAAGCCGGGCAGCAGTGTCATCCCCTGACAGTCCAGGACACGGGTCCGGGGTCCCCTCAGGCGGGACAGCTCGTCGCTGCTGCCCACAAAGGCGATCCGGCGGCCGCGAAGCCCCACCAGGGTAGCTGTGGGCTGACGGGGGTCCAGGGTCAGGACGCAGGCGTTGGAGAAGAGCCAGTCCAGAACCATGCTCACGGCACCCGTTCCTGCCTAGTGCTTGCTTGCCTCAATAGCATCACTTATCTGCGCCAGTAGGAGGCCCCTCGCTACGCCCTTCGTCAAGACCTTCGATATGGGGACTGCTCAATCTCAAGCCGCCCTTCTGCCATCGGCGCGCCTTCCACACCCTATTGTACCGGTATACACCCAGGTTGTGCCGCTAGGTCTGGTCGCCTTGCGCCAAACGGGCACCAACTTGCCCAAAGGCTAGGTTTGGAAAGTCGGAGACAGGAAACTGGCTATCCTCAGCCTCGGTTGACCCTTTTCGTCACCCGCTTTATACTCAGGTCGCCGCAACAAGACCAGTCCAAGGGTGCCGTCCTATCCCAGGGCGGCGCCCACAGAGGAGGCAGGATGCAGCAGCCCTGGCATACCCACAACTGGTTCACCAGCCCCTGGAACTTCCTCCCTGAGGTCACCGAGGAGCTCGAGTTCCCCGCCAAGATCAAGATCCACGACGTGACCCTGCGCGACGGCGAGCAGCAGGCGGGGGTGGTGTTCACCAAGGAGGACAAGGTCCGCATCGCCACCATGCTCTCCGAGGCAGGTATCCACCGCATCGAGACAGGGATGCCCGCTGTGTCCCCCTCCGACGCCGAGGCCATCAAGACCATCGCCGAGATGGGCCTGGATGCCGAGGTCTTCACCTTCTCCCGGTGCATGGTGGAGGATGTCAAGCGCTCCGTTGACGCGGGGGTCAAGGGCATCGTCATGGAGGTACCCTCGTCGGAGCACATCATCCAGTATGCCTACAAGTGGCCCCTGGAGCGGGCCATCGAGACCTCCATCAAGGCTACCCAGTTTGCCCATTCCCAGGGACTCTACGTCACCTACTTCCCCATCGATGCCTCCCGTGCCGAGATGACCTGGTACCTCGACCTCATCGAGCGCATCGCCACCGAGGGCCACATGGATGCCCTCTGCCTGGTGGACACCTTCGGCGTCCTGTCGCCCCACGCCGTCCAGTACTTCACCCGGCGCACCAGGGAGCGCATCAAGAAGCCCCTGGAGACCCACTTCCACATGGACTTCGGCCTGGGGGTGGTGAACACCCTGGTGGCCCTGGCCAACGGCGCGGAGACGGTACACACCACCGTCACCGGCCTGGGGGAGCGCGCCGGCAACGCCCCCACAGAGGACCTGGTGATGACCCTGCTCACGATGTACGGCGTTGATGTGGGCGTCAAGTACGAGAAGCTGTACGAGCTCTCCCGGGAGGTGCGCCGCCTGGCCAACCACCCCATCCCGCCCAACCGGGAGATCGTGGGGGAGGACCTGTTCGACGTGGAGTCGGGCATCATCACCACCTGGTTCAAGAACCTGGACCACGAGCACCTGACGGAGATGTTTCCCTTCCGTCCCGAGATGGTGGGGCACCGGGAGCCGCGCATCGTCCTGGGCAAGGGCAGCGGCCTGGACTCGGTGGCCATCTGGCTGG
>JBHIBI010000227.1:0-2124 GCA_046758985.1 Dehalococcoidia bacterium | reverse complement strand
GGGCCACTGCCGGGGTGGAGCTGCGCTGCGACAGCCGGGCCCTGAGTATCCTGGGACCGGTGGAGGGGCTCAAGCTACGCCCGGCCACCGAGGGGGACTGGGGCAGGGAGTTCCTCTCGCTGGTAGCAGCGGTGAAGGTGGTGGACTCCCTGGAGGAGGCCCTGGGGCATATCCTGCGATACGGCTCAGGGCACTCCGAGGCCATCGTTACCGAGGACGCTGCGGTGGCGGACCGCTTTTTGGACGAGGTGGACGCTGCGGTGGTGTATGTCAACGCCAGTACCCGCTTCACCGACGGGGCCCAGTTTGGCCTGGGCGCTGAAGTGGGCATCAGCACGCAGAAGTTTCATGCCCGGGGCCCCATGGGGCTGCGGGAGCTGACCTCCTACAAGTGGATCGTCCGCGGCAGCGGCCAGATTCGCGGGTAGGGCCTGGGGAGGTGCACTGTGGCAAGGTTCCATTTCGAGCGGGAGTGCCGGACTCCCTTCTCGGAGGCCTACACCATCCTTGAGGACGAAAACTCCGTGGGACGGCTGGACCTCCACTATACCGCCAGCCTGGTCCACGCCACCCTGTGCGTCTCCGAGAGTCTCACCCAGGAGATGATCCAGGAGCTGATCGAGACCATTGACGACGAGCTCATTGACGCCGTGGGGGTGGCCCGGGAGGAGTTTATCGTCCACGTCTATCAGGGCCGCGAGGCGGGGGTGTACAGCGACCACGAGTTTGGCCCCAACGGGGGCGAGCAGCTCTAGCTGAGCCTGAATGGCCCTCTGTTGATCTGGGTGGTCTTGCCAAACGGCGGCAGGGCGTTACAATCAGGGTATCCAGTCGGCTGAAGGAGGTTGAGCCATGCCAGAGGTAAAGCCGCACACCTACAGCGGTGACTTCGAGTGGCCGGTGGTGGAGCTCCCCGTTCGGCAGTATGGCATGCATACGATGAACTGGGGTAGCCACACCATTGACGTGAACCGGATGCGGAAGCACCGCATCCGCCGCGCCAGGGAGCAGATGGAGCGGAACGGCGTGGCCGCCATGCTGGCCATCAACGAGTGGAACAATACCTACCTGACGGGCGTGGTGGTGCCCTACTGGACCACCCCCAGTTCCGGGCTCCGCTACGCCCTCTACCCCGCGACGCTGGAGGAGGCCATCCTGTACGAGCAGGGAGAGATCGGCTATCATGCTCGGGCCTCCTGTCCCTGGCTGCACAAGGTGAAGGTGGGCATCACCGGGGCAGGCTGGATCGGCCGGACCATGGGCCCCAACTACTTCCGGGTGCAGACCGAGAAGATGGTGCGGCAGGTGGTGGGCGACCTCCAGGACGCCGGGTTCAACCTGGAGCGGGACGTCCTGGCCATCGACACCTTCGACCCCTTCCTCCACGAAGCCTTCCGGCAGGCGGGGGTCAAGTTGGACCCCGACGGCCAGCGGATGATGCTGGAGGCGCGGAAGATCAAGAACCACGATGAAGTGGAGTGCCTACAGGTCACCTGTGCCATCAGCGAGGCTATGTTCGAGGAGCTGCGGGCCAATATCCGGCCTGGGGTGCGGGAGAGCGAGCTCACGGGCCTGATGCACAAGAAGTGCTACGAGCTGGGTGGGAGGATCTACTCCGGGGTGTTCGTCTCCTCGGGACCCGGTGCCTGGCCCAACCCCCGGGACGAGAGCGACCGCATCATCCAGCCCGGCGACATCGTCTACGCCGACGTGTACAACACCTCCTTCATGGGCTACAAGGTGTGCTACTACCGCACCTTTAGCTGCGGCAAGGCCTCGCAGAAGGCCAAGGACGATTATCAGAAAAGCCTGGAGTGGCTGTACAAGGCTATCAACATCATCAAGCCCGGCGTCACCACCAAGGATCTGGCGGAGCAGTGGCCGCCGGGGCCGGAGATCTGGAGGGACATCTACATCTTCTACGAGGACCAGACGGCGGGCAGCAACTGGGGCCACGGCATCGGCCTCACCCTCTACGAGCCGCCCATCATCTGGCGGGAGTCCTCCCTCAACGACCCGGTGCCCATCGAGGAGGGGATGACCTTCGCCGTGGAGACCCAGCATGGGACCCCCGGCCAGCACGGCGTGCGCATCGAGGAGATGGTCCACGTCACCAAGGACGGG
>JBHIBI010000226.1:0-2156 GCA_046758985.1 Dehalococcoidia bacterium | reverse complement strand
GGCTTGGGAGCCTCGGCTGCTGCTGCCTTCTCGACCTCTGGGGCCGCCTGAGCGGTGGCGGGAGCACGCCTGGCCCCGGCCCGTGAGGGGGCCAGCTTGGGAGCCTCAACCGGGGGAGCCGTACGGGGGACGCGGGATGTACCGGCGGGGGCGGCAGCCTGGTCCTTAGCCTTGCTGAGGAGACTAGCGATCCTGAGGACGGACTGGACTGCAAGTCCTGCCACTCGGTTCAGCTCATTCCTGGTGAGCTTACCGTCAATGAGCTGCTTGGCCAGCCGGTAGCGGAGCTTCAGCTTGCGATGCCGCACCCGGTGCTTGAGCATGGCTACCCGTTTCCGTTTATTCACTCCTGCACCACCTTGGTTCTAACTTTCTCCAGCCACTGGGCCACCCGCCAGGTAACTCCCTGGCGGTTCTCCCGAGTGAGCGTTAGCACCTGAACCCTGGAGTCCCGCTTCAACCCGTCGGCCCAGGGATGACTCCCCAGCATGATAGTGCCCAGTATCCGGTTCCCTGCCTCCAGGGCCTCTGCCACCACCTGCCGGAAGCCCGGAGCGAACAGCTCCATCTTGCCAATCTCATCTACCACCACCAACCCTCCCTCCCCAATGGCCCGGCGCAAGGCAGGAACCCCCACCCCCTCCAGGGAGGTTATGTCAACTCCATACCTGCCCACCCGGTAGGGACTGGACAGGCCCGCCCGCGCCAGGGGTGCCCGCTGCCCGTCCAGGGTGACCAGGTCGAAGCCCACCCTGCCGCCCCCTTGCCGCACCTCCTCGGTGTAGAAGCCTGCCGCCGGTCCCCGAAAGGAGGCCACTGCCTGCCGGACGATGGTGGTCTTGCCCACCCCAGGGGCACCGGTCAGCAACAACGCCTGGGGCACCAGACTCACGGCTGGGATGGCTCCTACGGGTCGTCCCCATAGGAGGTGGGATAGCTCTTCTCCATCCAGGCGGGCACCCCGTCTTCGATATTGTACAGCAGCTCCGAGGGGAAGCCCATGGCCGCCGCCATCTCGCAGGCCAGACCGCTGCGCACCCCCTGGGCACAGATGAACAGGAGCTTCTTGTCCTGGGGAAGCTCGTCAATCCGGTTCAGCACCTCGTCCACGGGGATCCAGAGGGACCCCTTGATATGCCCCGCGTGCCACTCGTCGGGATTCCGCACATCCACCACCACCCCGTCCCCCCCACGCTCCAGCATCTCCTTGGCCTCGTCCGTGGTGATCCGCCAGTAGGGCTCACCTGGGTCTTGCCTGGGCATCCTCACCCCCTAACCGATGTACTTCTCCACCAGCAATGCCATACGCTCCCTGACCTCCCGCGGGACCCGCTCCCGGCTGGTGACCAGAGCGTCCCTCAGGGCTGAAGCACAGGGGCACCCCCGCTCCGAGTCCAGACCAGCCACCACTGTGCGGAGGATGGCCTGGGAGGTGGCCACATTCTGCTGCAGACTGGCGATGACCATCTCCACCGTCACCGCCTCCGTGGCCTCGCGCCAGCAGTCGTAGTCGGTGACACAGGCCAGGATGGCGTAGCAGAGCTCCGCCTCCCGGGCCAGCTTCGCCTCGGGCAGGGCCGTCATGCCAATAACGTCGCCCCCCCAGGAGCGGTACAGGTGGGACTCGGCCCGTGTAGAGAAGGCGGGGCCCTCGATGACCACGTAGGTCCCACCCCGATGTGTGGTGGCACCCGACTGCCGGGCGGCCTGGTACAACCGCTGGCTGAGCACGGGGCAGAAGGGGTCGGCGAAGGCCACGTGGGCCACCAGGCCCCCCTCGAAGAAGGTACTGGGCCGCCCCTTGGTGCGGTCCAGGAGCTGGTCGGGCACCACCATGTCCAGGGGCCTCAGCTCCTCACGCAGGCTACCCACGGCGCTCACCCCGATGACCCGCTCCACACCCAGGGACTTGAGGGCGTAGATGTTGGCCCGGGCGGGCAGCTCCGAGGGGCTGATGCGGTGGCCCCGGCCGTGGCGGGGCAGGAAGGCCACCCGCACCCCCTCCAGGGTGCCCACGGTGATGGCGTCGCTGGGCGCGCCAAAGGGGGTCTCGGGCCAGACCTCCACCGTCTCCGTCAGCCCGTCCATTTGCTCCAGGCCGCTGCCACCGATAACCCCTACTTGGGCCTGCACACCGTCCGCCCTTCGTGTCATGC
>JBHIBI010000225.1:0-2167 GCA_046758985.1 Dehalococcoidia bacterium | reverse complement strand
CGTCACTTGATTCAAGGAGAGGATGCTCGGGGAAGCCGGTTCTGTCAAGCTCAAGGGTGATACGACTTTATGAGACTTTTAAGGTACGACTTAATGAGACTCCGCGCCTTCGAGATGGTAGATCCTTGATCGTCTAGTCACCCTGGACCGCGATCACAATGTTCCCATACTCATCCACCACACCCCGCGCACCGGGCGTGAGCACTGTCGTCGAAGCGATCTCCTCCACCAGGCAGGGGCCGGCTACCACGTTCCCCGGCTTCAGGCGCGGCCGGTCGTAGACGGGGTACTCCACAAATCCGACGCCCGAGAAGTAAACCCGCCGGCTCTCCTTCTGCGCAGCCGCAGGGTCTGAGCCTTCATGATTGCCCGCCGCCAGCGACACCGCCGGCACACGCCCGATGGCCGTCACCCGCACGTTGATGAACTCCACCGCCTCGTCCACTGAGGAGTATTCGTAGATGCGCTGGTGTAGCTCGTGGAAGCGGCGGATGGTTTTCTGCACGTCCGTCTGGGTCAGCCGGCGGTTGTGGGACACCGGGGTGTTGATCTCGTACGACTGCCCCTCGTACCGCAAGTCCGCCGACCACACGATCTCGATCTGGTCTTCGGGCACCCGCTCGGTTCCCAGTTGAGCGCGCCCCCGCTCCTCCAGGCCTTGGAAAACCTCCAACAGCGCCTCGGGCTCAACGTCCCGTTCGTTGATCGCCACCGTCTGAACGTAGTCGTGGCGCGTGTCAGAGACCAGCAAGCCCAGCGCAGAGAGCGTGCCGGGGTAGGGGGGGATGATCACCCTTTTCATCCCCAGGGCCTCGGCCAGCTCCACGGCGTGCAGCGCGCCAGCCCCACCAAATGCCATCAGGGTGAACTCCCGCACGTCATACCCCTTCTCAATGGAGCTGACACTAATACCCTTGACCATGTTGGCATTGACCAGCCGGATGATGCCGTTGGCAGCTTCCTCCACGGACATCCCCAGCGGCCGGGCAACCCGGGCCTCAATGGCCTGCTGGGCCAGGTCGGGATAGAGTGCCATTTCCCCGCCCAGGAAGTAGACCGGGTTGAGACGACCCAGCACCAGGTTGGCATCGGTCACAGTCGGTTCCTCGCCACCCAGGCCGTAGCAGGCCGGCCCTGGATCGGCGCCGGCGCTCATGGGACCCACGTTCAGGGCACCCCCTCGGTCAACCCAGGCGATACTGCCACCCCCAGCCCCGATGGCGTTAACATCTACCAGGGGGATCTTGACCGGGTAGCCCTCAAACTCGCCTTCGGAGTGCAGCCGGGGCTGACCCTGGTCCACCAGACCGATATCGAAGCTGGTGCCCCCCATGTCCACGCTGATGAGCTGCGTGTCTCCCACCAGCCGGCCAACATAGGAACTGGCCACCACCCCGCCGGCTGGGCCGGAATTGACGATGTGCACTGCGTGGTTTTTCGCCACTTCGACTGTCATGGAGCCGCCGCTGGCCTGCATGATGCGCAGGTCCACGGCCCCGTACTGCTCCTGCAACTGCTGCACCAGGCTGTCCAAATAGCGAACCACGATGGGTTGCAGGTAGGCATTGATCACCGTGGTTGAGGTGCGCTCATACTCCCGGAACTCAGGTGCAATCTGAGAGGAGAGGGAGACATAGGCTTCGGGATAGAGCTCACGACAGATTTCCCCCACACGTTGCTCGTGGGCTGGGTTCAGGAAGGAGAAGAGCAGGCAAACAGCAATAGACTCTACGCCTTCGTCTTTGAGGTAGCTTACAGCCCCACGTACTGACTCCTCATCCAGGGGCGTCACCACCTGACCGTCGGCACCCACCCGCTCCCGGACCTCGCAGCGCAGGTAGCGGGGCACCAGGGGATCGGGCAGGTCCACCGTCATGTCGTACAGGCCGGCATCTGGCCGCTCGATGCGCGCAATCTCCAGCACGTCACGGAACCCTTCGGTAGTGATGAGCCCCGTCTTGGCCCCTTTGCGCTCGATGAGGGCGTTGGTGCCGATGGTCGTCCCGTGGACGATGTAATCCACGCCGGCCATGGTGCTGGTCATAGCAGTCAGAATCTTCTCGATGCCGTTCATGACTCCCTCCGCCGGGTTGCGGGGGGTGGTGAGCACCTTGGTGTAGTGGATCTGACCGCTGCGATCGTCGATCAATACCACATCCGTGAAAGT
>JBHIBI010000224.1:0-2217 GCA_046758985.1 Dehalococcoidia bacterium | reverse complement strand
ACCGCCGATGTGTTCATCAGCGCCCTCCCCTTCGACCTGCTACGCACGGTGTTGCCACCACCCCTGGCTGGTGACCCCTTCTTCGCTCGGGCCCAGGGGCTGAGCACCTCTCCCATCGTCAACCTCCACATCTGGTACGACCGGCCCGTGCTCCAGGACGACTTCGTGGCGGTGCTGGACAGCCCCCTCCAGTGGGTGTTCAACAAGTCCCGCATCTTCGGAGAGCAGCAGGGCAACGGTCAGTACCTCTCCCTCTCCCTCAGCGGGGCCTGGGAGTACATCGACCAGCCGAAGGACCAGCTCCGGGAGCTGTTCCTGGCGGAGATGGCCCGGATCTTCCCCCAGGCCAGGTCGGCCACGGTAGAGCGCTTCCTGGTGGTCAAGCAGGAGCGGGCCACCTTTCGCTGCACCCCAGGGGCGGCTGGACACCGCCTGCCTGCGGCGACGCCGGTGCCCAACCTGGTGCTGGCAGGCGAGTGGACCGACACCGGCTGGCCCTCCACCATGGAGGGGGCGGTGCGCAGCGGTAACACGGCGGCCCAGGAGGTTCTGCGAGGGACGTGGAGGTGAGGGCCCTGGTGCTGGCTCCCTTCTCCTCCGACGCCCTGGAGGCCCTAGGGCACCTGCTCCCCGTCACCTACGAGCCATGGACGGAGACGCGCCGGCTCTACGACCCCCAGGAGCTGGCGGAGCGGATCAACCGGGAGCAGGTGGGCATCCTCCTGGTGGAGGCGGACTTCCTCTTGGCCGAGCTCTTCGAGGCCGTCACCACCCTCCGCCTGGTGGGCATATGCCGCAACTCCCTGGAGCATGTAGAGCTGGCGGCCGCTACCCGCCACGGCGTCCCGGTGGTGAACGCCCCCAGCAGGAACGCCCGAGCGGTGGCGGAGCTGACGGTGAGCCTGCTGCTGGCCCTGGCCCGCTCCCTGATCCAGGCCCACGCTTATGTCAAGGGCCGCCACTGGGAGGACCCCGTGGGTCCCTACATTACCATGCGGGGCAGCGAGCTCCAGGGCAAGACGCTGGGCATCATCGGCCTGGGAGGCGTGGGAAGGGAGGTGGCGCACCTGGCCCGCCGCCTGGGGATGCGGGTGCTGGCCTACGACCCCTACGTGGGCACGCCGGGGAGCAAGAAGGCGGGGGCCACCCTGGAAACACTGGAGACGGTGCTGCGGCAGGCGGACTTCCTCTCCCTGCACGCACCCCCCACCCCCGAGACCGAGGGGCTGCTGGATGCCCGGCGCCTGGCCCTGCTGAAGCCCGGCGCCTACCTGGTCAACACCGCCTCGGCGGCGCTGGTGGAGCAGGAGGCCCTCGTCCAGGCCCTCACCTCCGGGCACCTGGCCGGGGCCGCCATGGACGTCCACGAGAGCCACCCCCTCCCGCCCAACAGCCCCCTGCTGGAGCTGGACAACGTCATCCTGACCCCCCACCTGGGCGGTGCCACCCACGAGACGGTGGAGCGCTACTCTTGGATGATGGTGGAGGCGGTGCGGCGGTTCCTGGGTGGGCGGCGTCCCCGGCACCTGGCCAACCCCGCCGCCTGGAGGCGCCGTGCCCGGTAGGTACCTGCTGGCCCTGGATGCCGGCACCAGCGGCGTGCGCTGCCTGGTAGCGGACTCCCACGGTACCCCCCTGGCCCTGGTCCAGCGCCCGGTGCGCTACCGTACCCCTGCGGGCGGTCCCTCCCTGGCCCGCGAGTTCCGCCCCGACGCCTACTTCCGCCAGCTCGCCAGGGCGGTGGCCCTGGCCCTCCAGCGGGCCGGCATCGTGGCGGAGGAGGTGGCGGCCATCGGCGTCACCAGCCAGCGTGAGGGCATGGTTTTTCTGGACAGCCAGGGGAGGGAGCTCTACGCCGGACCCAACATCGACCTCCGTGCCGTCTTTGAGGGTGCCTCCCTGGACGCCCAGTGGGGGGAGGAGCTCTACCGCGTCACTGGACACCTGCCGTCCCTGATGTTCGCCCCGGCCCGGCTCCTGTGGTTCCGCCACCAGCGCCCCCAGGTCTATGGTAGAATAGCGACGGCCCTCACCGTGGCCGGGTGGGTGGCCTACCGGCTGACCGGGGAGCGGGCCTGTGAGCCCTCCCTGGGGGGTGAGGCGGGCCTGCTGGACATCGCCCGGCGCGCCTACTGTACCGCCCTGCTGCGCCGCCTGGAGGTGTCGGTGGAGGTGCTGCCACCGCTGGTGGAGGCGGGCACCGCCGTCGGCCCCCTT
>JBHIBI010000223.1:0-2224 GCA_046758985.1 Dehalococcoidia bacterium | reverse complement strand
CTGGCCACTGCCGCCTCCCGGTGATCGCTGCGCCAGGGGTACCCATCCCGACCTGTCGGGATCGCCGAGGTGGCACCAGCCCTTGGTTCCACCACCACTCCCTTGAGGTCTCCCATAGCTACCTCCTCACCAGCATCGCCACTCGTACCCTATTGAGCCCCCGGCAGGGCCATTTGTCATCGGGATTATTACGGAGCACGCCTCAGAGTTTTCCCTGATGGAACCCGGAGATACCGATGCCAAAGCGGTAACGCAGACCGCAGACTGAAGGCAGGGCCTTGCTGATTATGTTGACACCGGGGGGGGGAATATACTAGCTTGGAGACGGTGAAGCGGCATGGTGACTAAATACGAACACGATATCCACCAGCTCCTCTCGGTGTACCGTTTCTTCTCCTTCGCCCTGGCGGCGGTGCTGGTGCAGGTGCTTCCCCTGGCGGCGGGGGAGACTACCCCCGTGGCAACACCCGTGACCCTGAGCCTGGTGGGGGTCTACACCGCTCTGAAGGTCTTCTCGCCCCTGCGCTGGCGGCAGATGGGCCCCATGACCTACACCCTTCTGGGCGGCGACCTAGCCATCTGTGTGTTGCTGCTCCTGTTCAGCGGGGGGCTGGACAGTGGCTACCTGCTCTACTCCCTCAACCCGCTCATCACCGCGGCGCTGCTGCTCCCGGAGCGGATCACCCTTACCATGGCCTCTGTCACCTCCGGCACCCTCTTCGTGGCGCACGTGGGGCTGAGCCAGTTCAGCGACACCTTCGCCTGGGTCCTAGAGGGACGCTTCCTGGCCCTGCTCATCCTGTATAGCATCGTCTCCTTCCTCATCGCCGTCCTGAGCTACCGTACCAACCTGAACATCCGCAACCGCATCACCCTGGATGCCATCGTGGAGGAACGCAGGTGGCTCCGGCGGGAGATTCACGATGGCGTGGCCCAGGCTCTCAACTACCTGAACCTGAAGACCAAGTTGGTGAGCAACGCCATGTCAGCCAAAAACGCGGAACAGGCTCTAGAGGGTCTCCAGGAGATCCGGAAGGTCATCCAGGACACCTACCTGGAGATCCGCGAGTCTCTGGACCAGCTCAGCTCCGGTGCCACGGTCCGTCCCCTCGTATCGACCCTCGCAGAGTACATTCAGGAGTACACCCAGAAGCACGGCATCGAGGTCCACCTCGATGCCCCGGAGACCCTGATGAACCTCTCCCCCCTGGCTGAGGTGCAGATGCTCCGCATCACCCAGGAGGCCCTGACCAACGTCAGAAAGCACGCCCAGGCCACTAAGGTACGGGTGAAACTGGAGGACACCAAGGAGGGGGTGGAGCTCACCGTCAAGGACAACGGCCATGGCTTCAGCATAGCAGAGTATGAAAAGGACTCCACAGGCAGCCACGGATTGCGTATTATTAAGGAGCGCGCCCAGAGCCTGGGGGGGTGGATAGCCATAGCCACCGCCCCCGGCGAGGGCACGGAGATCAGGGCCAGCTTCCCCGCTGCGAGAGTGAGGGTGTGAGATGGAACGTATCAGGGTGCTTTTAGTAGACGACCACGCCGTCTTTCGCCGCGGCATCGCCGAGGTCATCGCTGAGGAGGAGCGGCTGGAGATGGTCGGAGAGGCCTCCAACGGGCGGGAGGCCATCGAGCGTGCGCAGCAACTGGCCCCCGACGTGGTGCTCATGGACCTCTCGATGCCCCAGGTGAGCGGCCTAGAGGCTACCCAGGCCATCAAGACCTTGATGCCCCAGACACACATCCTGGTGCTCACCGCCTCGGAGAAGGAGAGCGACCTGTTCTCCGCCATCAAGAGCGGCGCCGAGGGCTACATCCTGAAGAACGCCGAGCCGGAGGAGATGGTCCAGGCCATCCTCCAGGTGGCCCGGGGCGGAGTCATCGTCTCCCCCACCATGGCCTCCGCGCTGCTGGCCGAGTTCACCAGCACCGTGGAGGTGGCCGCGGCCCAGGAGGCCAGCGCCCTCAGCCCCCGGGAGGGGGAGGTGCTACAATTCATCGCCCAGGGTGCTCCCAACAAGGAGATCGCCGACAAGCTGTTCATCTCGGAGAACACCGTCAAGACCCACCTGCGGAACATCCTGGAGAAGCTGCACCTGGCCAACCGCAGCCAGGCGGCGGCCTACGCCGTCCGGGCAGGCCTGGTACCCCCCAAGCAGCCCTAAGAACCTTCTTCGTCGGTGGGCGCCGACCCCCCCCCCAGACAGCACTGGTGGGG
>JBHIBI010000222.1:0-2225 GCA_046758985.1 Dehalococcoidia bacterium | reverse complement strand
CCGCCGACGATGAGGAGCCCCGCCTCCTGGGCCTTGGCGTAGCCACCGCGGAGGACATCGGCCACGATGCTCTTGGGGAGGTCCACGGGAAAGGAGACCAGGTTCAGCCCCAGCAGTGGGTGCGCCCCCATGGCGTAGATGTCGCTGAGGGCATTGGCCACGGCGATGGCACCGAAGGTGTAGGGATCGTCCACGATGGGCGGGAAGAAGTCCACCGTTTGTACCAGGGCCACGTCGTCGTTCAGCCGGTAGACGGCCGCATCGTCTCCCCCCTCGACCCCAACGAGGAGGTCGGGATGCTGTATCTCCGGTAGCTGGCGCAGCACCTGCGCCAGGTCCTTAGGACTGAACTTGGCGGCTCAACCAGCGCAGTGGACCAGGCTGGTGAGCCGGAGCTGCTCCTGGCGCATCTTCCCCCCTTCACCGACTCTGAAGCTTCATTATAGCACGCCAGTGGCTCCGGTAGCAGGCGGCTCCTCCAACCAGGCGGGCAGGTTGCGCTGGTCCTCCCCTGGGGGTAAGGTAGGAAGCAGGCAGCAGAGGCCAGCGAACAGAGAAGGAGGCCGCCTTGTTCCGGATCGAGAAGCAGTACGCCGAGGAGATGGTGCGGCATGCCCTGGAGGACGACCCCAACGAGTGCTGCGGTTTCCTGGCGGCCAAGGATGGAAGCGTGGTCAAGCTCTACCGCATGACCAACGTGGAGCACAGCCCCTACCGCTACAATATGGACTCCCGGGAGCTCTACCGGGTCTACCGCGAGATCGAGGACAACGGCTGGGAGCTGCTGGTGATCTACCACTCCCATACCCATAGCCAGGCCTACCCCTCGGCCACCGATGTCCGGCTGGCCACCTGGCCCGAGGCCTTTTATCTCGTCATCTCGCTGGAGGACAAGGAGAATCCGGTGGTGCGGGCCTTCCGCATTGTGGAGGGCGAGGTGACCGAGGAGCCCCTGGAGATTGTGGAGGGTTAGGGCTGTTTCCTACCGGACTCCCTTTGAGGACACTACCATGACTGGAGCAACCCAGGGTGCCTCGTTGCTGCTGGTGCTCTGGCTCCTGGTGGCGGCCTGCCGCCTGACGCCCACGCCAATGCCGACCCCTGTTGCTCCAACCCCCACCTCCACACCCACCCCTACTCCCAGCCCTTCGCCCACGCCGCCAACGGCCCCTGCTGCTCCAACTTCCACCCTTCCACCCACGCCCACTCCAACCCCTTCGCCCACGCCGACTCCTGTCCCCCTCATCGCCGTCCCCGAGCCGCTGCCCACTCCCACCGAGCCGCAGCGGTGGGTGCGGGAGCGCATCGAGGCCGTAGGCACCCTGTACAACCTGACGGTAGAGGCTAAGCAGGCCCTCCACAGCCTGGACGTGCGCCAGATGGTGGGGGAGCCGGGCTTCTTCGGTAGCACGGGCTATCAGGGCTGGACGGGGCTGGGCGAGGCCAAGCCCATCCAGACCATCCACGAGCTGAGCCACGGCTACTGGGGCCTCTTTCCCGTGACGGGCCACCCGGAGCTGAGCTGGGGGACTCCTCTGGGCCTGAGTATCTCCCCGGCTATGGAACGCTACCACGAGGACGTCTTGACCTTCCTCCGGCAGCCGCCGGACCACTTCGAGCCGCTGCGGGAGCGGCTGCGGGTGCTACCGGAACTCTCGTCCGACAACCTGGACCCCCTGTTCCACACCGTGGAGGCCGACCTGGTGTACACGGTGGCGGGGGACCTGAACCTGGTTCCTCCCCTGCTGCGCAAGTACGTTGACCGCCTGCTGCACCCGGGGGCCTCCCCCGACTGGTACGTCGCCCTGGCCTGGTACCAGGCCCTCTCGTCGGAGGAGCGGGCCCGGGCCAATGGGTACCTGGGCTTTGAACACCTGGACCTGCGGGACTACCGGGGCCTGGGGCCTCCCCTGCAAGAGGGAGTCCCCACAGAGGCCACAACCGTCCTGCGGCAGGAGGAGCGCCAGCGGCTCCTGGACTTCGCCCAGCAGTTTGACCTGCTTGTGGGCGAGGGCTCTAAGGCAGGGGAGGACTTCAACTTCTGGCGTGGCTACCTGCGGGACAAGGTGGCCTTGCACCAGCAGTACCCTACACTGCTCCCGGAGGCGTCCCTGGAGCGAGCACCCCACATCGCCGGGGCTCTGGATACCCTGGCCCGCACCGAGGGGCAGGAGGCCGGGCAGCGGGCCGCTACCCTGGCAGAGGCGATGGAGCAGGAGCCCTTC
>JBHIBI010000221.1:0-2225 GCA_046758985.1 Dehalococcoidia bacterium | reverse complement strand
CGTAGGCGACAATACGGGGCCTGCCGTAGAACTGGACGCTGACGGCTAGCAGGCTCATCCGGCCAGGGGAGGCGGCCATGCTCTGGGCCACCTCCCGTTGCACCATGACCACCAGCAGCGAGGGTTTCCAGGGAGCCTCCAGGAAGCGTCGCAGGATGGGATTGGCGGCATAGTAGGGCAGGTTGGCTACCACCTTATAGGGGATGTCGCCACCTAAGAGCTTCCGGGGCTCCACCTTCCGAGCGTCGGCATGAAGCACCTGGACGTTGCTCGCAGAGCGCAGGTCCTGGGCCAGGGCCGCGGCCAGCTCCCCGTCCAGCTCCACGGCGACGACCCTGGCCACCCGGTGTGCCAGCTCCCTGGTCACCATACCCAGGCCGGGGCCCACCTCCACCACCACATCCTGCGGGCCCAGCTCCGCAGCCTCCAGGATACTCTCCAGCACCTGGGCACTGACGAGGAAGTGCTGGCCCAGGGCCTTGCGGGGGCTGAGGCCGAGGCCTCGCAGCCGCCACCGTGCCTCGTCAGGGAGTGATTGTGTTTGCTGATGCCGCATGTAAAAACGAGGCCGTGCACCTCCCATCGACCCGGGCCTAGAACGTATCCTCCCGGCTCGGCTCCAGCCGGAGAGACCTGCGGCGCTCAGAAGGCCTCGCTTACCGTTGCTTCCTTCCAGACCTGGCGGGGTTCACGAGCTTCCGTCGCACAGGGGCCGGCCTTCAGCACCGCTCCAGAGAGGACAGAGGCCTAGGTTAGAGGCCTCAGGGGAGGAGTTCAACCCCGCTGTGGCGGATTGCGGGTACAGGGCACCGCCAGCTCCCCGTCTAGCACGGCCTCACCTTCATGGTAGGCGAGGGAGAGGGAGCCTGTCAATGCGAGGGGCTTCCTTGTTGCCCCCTCAGCACGATGGTAGAATACGGCCCAAGGAGAGGGCTGTGCATGTCAGGAAGGCCGTCATCCCTGCCGCCGGCCTGGGTACCCGCTTCCTGCCCGCCACCAAGAGTATCCCCAAGGAGATGCTCCCCGTGGTGGACCGGCCTATGGTGCAGTACGTGGTGGAGGAAGGGGTGGCCGCAGGGATGACCCACTTCGTCTTCGTCATCAGCCAGGGCAAGGAGAGCCTGGAGGAGTACTTCCGCCCCGACCCCACCCTGGAGCGCTTCCTGGCCGAGAAGGGCGACCAGGCGAACCTGGAGCGGGTGCGCCGTCCTGCCCAGCTAGCCAGCTTCTCCTCGGTTCTTCAGAGGGAGCCCCGGGGGCTGGGCCACGCCATCCTCACTGCCCGGAAGGCGGTGGGTGATGAGCCCTTCGCCGTCCTGCTCCCCGACGACATCATCGCTGCCCCGGAGCCTGCCCTGGCCCAGATGCTGCGGGTCTTCCACCGGTACGGGGCCAGCGTGGTAGCGGTGGAGGAGCTGCCCCAGGAGGAGCTGGGGAGCTACGGCGTCATCCAGGGGGAGGAGGTGGAGGAGGGGGTGTACCGGCTGGAGGGGCTGGTGGAGAAGCCAGACCCCGCCCAGGCGCCCTCCAACCTGGGCATCGTGGGCCGGTACCTCTTCACGCCGGAGATCTTTAAGGCCCTGGAGCGGACGCCGCTAGGGGCCAAGGGCGAGATCCAGGTGACTGACGGCATGGGGCGGCTGCTGCAGCGACAGCCCCTCTATGCCTACCGTTTCCGGGGCACGCGGTACGATGCAGGGACGCCCCTGGGCTGGATCGAGGCCACTGTGGGCCTGGCCCTGGGCCGCCCTGACCTGCGACCGCAGGTGGTGGAGCTGCTCCAGCGGCTCCTACAGGACCCTTCAATGAGGAGGTCAAGGTGACGGTGGACAAAGAGGCCCTCATCTCCCGCATCCAGGCTGCCCAGGCAGAGCTGACCGGGCTGCTGGAGGGGATGGACTACTGCCTGGACTGGAAGCCGGAGCCCCAGGAGTGGTGTGCTCGCGAGGTTGTGTACCATCTGCTCACCACGCCGCCGGGGGGGCTACCCGCCGTGCTCCGGGACATGCTCCAGGACAACCTGCCGGAGCTTACCATCGTTGCCGGCGAGACCAACGTCACGCCTGAGCGGCAGGAGAAGGAGCTGGAGCAGGTGCGGGCCGACATCGACGCCCTGTTCCAGGGTCTGCTGGAGGCCGTGTCCTCGGCCTCAGCCGAGAGGCTGGAGGAGGCACGCACCACGGCCTACTTCCCCCACCGGGATGAGCGAGAGGAGCGCAGCGCGG
>JBHIBI010000220.1:0-2249 GCA_046758985.1 Dehalococcoidia bacterium | reverse complement strand
TCCGGGACGACCAGTGGGTCACCCTCATGAAGGGAATGGGGAAAGAGGAGTTTGCTCAGCCGGAATTCGCCGATCTCCAGTGGCGGTTGCAGAACCAGGATGCCCTCCAAATCATCATTGAGGAGTGGCTTCAGGAGCAGTTCGCCACCCCTGAGGAGGCGGTAAGCTTCCTGGCAGACCAGCTAGGGTTGGCGGCGGCACCGGTGTTGACCGTGGGCCAGTTTACACGGAACCCCCACCTGGCCCGCCGGATTGTGGGGAGGGTTCAGGACCCCTTCCTGGGGGAGCTCCTGGCCCTGGAATCGCCCCAAAAGCTCTCGGAGACGCCGCCCCGCATCTACCGCCGCGCCCCCTATCTGGGCGAGCATAACGAGTCCATCCTCCGGGACATTCTTCAGTACCCGGCGGAGCACATTCAGCACCTGCGGGAGGCAGGAGTCCTGGTGGAGGAGCCCGAACTGGCCAAGGTGCGACAACGGGAGGGCAACGCCTCCTAAGTCCCGGAGGGATCCCCCATGGACTTCGCGCTGTCGGGGCAACAGAGGGCACTGGTGGAGGCGGTCCGGTCCTTCCTGCAGCGCGACTGCCCTCGGAGTGTGGTGCGTGAGCTGGACGAACAAGAGGGGTTTCCCTTCAAGCACTGGGCTACCATCGCCAAAATCGGGCTCCTAGGAGCACCCTTCCCCCCAGAGTATGGAGGCTCCGGAGGGACCATCATGGACGAGGTGCTCATCACCGAGGAGCTGTCCCGCGGGTTTACGGCCCTGGCTTTCGCCTATCTGGTCACCGTGTCCTTCGGGGGTCTGTCCATCTACAAGTTCGGAACGGAGGAACAGAGGCGCCATCACCTGCCCAAGTTGAGCAGAGGCACTCGTTATTGCCTGGCCCTGACCGAGCCAGGTGGCGGGACCGATATTCTTGGCTCCCTCCAGACCTCTGCGAGACGCGACGGCGATGACTACGTGCTCAACGGCCAGAAGGTGTACTGCACCGGGGCCCACGTCTCCGATCATATCATCGTGCTGGCCCGTACGGATGCGGCGCCCGCCCGGCGCTCCGAGGGGTTCACCATGTTTCTGGTGGACAATCCCTCTCCGGGGTTGGAGGTCCGGCCCATGAAGAAGCTAGGGCTCAAGGCCGTGGCCTCCTGTGAGGTATGGATGAACGACGTCGTGGTCCCCGCCAGCAATATCGTAGGGGAGTTGAACCAGGGCTGGTACCACATCATCGAGACCCTGAATAACGAGCGCATCGAGATCGCCGCCCTCTGCCTGGGCATAGGGCAGGCGGCCCTGGACGATGCCCTGGCCTACGCCAAGCAGCGGCAGGCCTTCGGTAAGTCCATCGGCCAATTCCAGGCCATCCAGCACCAGCTTGCCGACTCCTACGTGGAGCTGGAGCTGGCGCGGATGATGGTGTACAAGGCAGCCTCTCTCCAGGCTTCCGGTGAATCTTCCGCCGTGGAGGCGGCCATGGCCAAGCTGGTGGCCTCGGAGGCGGCCATGAGGGGTGCTGATCGCGGTATGGAGATCATGGCCGGCTCTGCCTACATGATGGAGACCGATATGCAACGCTATTGGCGGGACGCCCGTCTGTTCACCTTCGCTCCCATAACCAACGAGATGGTGCGAAACTTCGTGGGGCAGTCCCTGGGCCTCCCCAAATCCTACTAGTGCTATGGCTGAAGGATTTTCCTACGACGACCTCATCGTCGGGACCGCTGAGCTTCCCATCTAGGTTGCGAGGGTCTGGTGCTTACTCGTATTCGCCATGTAGGCATCATGGTCAGGGATATGGAGGCCAGTCTGGCTCTCTACCAGCGCCTCTTTCACCTGAAGCCCTCCAACCGGGAAGAGCTCCCGGAGTACGGGCTCAGGAATGCCCTGCTCCCCATGGAGGAGACCTTCCTGGAGCTCCTTCAGCCCACGACGGATGCCTCGGCGGGGGCCACGTTTCTGAAGAGGCGTGGCGAGGGGCTCTACATCCTGGTGTTCCAGACACCGGACCGGGACGCCGCTCTCGCCGCCCTCAGGTTGAAGGGGGCTGCCATCACCGGCACGTACGAGGGAGGGAGGTTCACCAACCTTTGGGTCCATCCGAGGAGCACCCACGGGGTCTTCATCGAGCTCCTGGAGCCTTCCAGGGAGAATCCTTGGCCTCCCGGAGGGGAGGGGTGGCAGCGCCTCCCCAGGGACTCCATCTTGAAGGACCTCAAACAGGTGGTGGTCATCGTCCGCGACCTGGAGAAG
>JBHIBI010000219.1:0-2273 GCA_046758985.1 Dehalococcoidia bacterium | reverse complement strand
TGGGCCTCGGCAGTTAGGGCGTCGTCGGGGACCGGCTTCTGGGAAGCCTCCTGGAGGGTCCTGATGGGCACCAGTCCCATCAGCGAGCCTGGCTCCGCCAGGATGACGTCAGCCAGGTTGGCGAAGCTGGCGTAGGCCTGGCCTGTGGTGGGATTGGTGAGCACGACGATAAAGGGGAGGCCCTTCCGGTGCAGCCGCGTCGCCGCCGTAACCGTCTTGGCCATCTGCATCAGGGAGAGGATGCCTTCCTGGATCCGTACCCCACCCCCGGAGACTACTGCTACCAGGGGAAGGCTCTTCTTGGCGGCCCGTTCGAAGGCCAGGGCCACCTTCTCTCCCACCACGCTCCCCATGCTGCCTCCCAGGAAGCCGAAGTCCAGCACCACCAGAATGGCCTTTGCGTTGCCCAGGCTACAGCGCCCCACCACTGCTGCCTCGGTGAGTCCGGTGCGCTTCTGGTCCTGGGAGAGCCGTTTTCGATAGGAGGTCCGTGTGGAAAAGGAGAGGGGGTCCAGGGAGACGATGGAGCGGTACATCTCCTTGAAGCTGCCCTTGTCCGCCAACAGCTCGATCCGCCCCCGGGCGGTCAGGGAGTAATGGAAGCGGCAGAAGGGGCATACCCGGTACTGCTGGTAGAGGTCGGTCCGGGCGATCTCCTGGTCGCACACCAGACAGCGGTCGTGCAGCGGTGAGAGGTAGGCCTTACGCCAGTCCCCTCGCCCCTTGCCCAGCAGGTAGACAAGAAAGTGCGCCAAATTTCTCACTGGAACCTCTTCTCCTGGCCCAACCGAGAGCCCAGGCACTACCATATTACCCTGGCAGAGCGGAAAGGGCAACTCCACTTTGGTAACCCGTCCCCCCAAGAGAAACGGCGGCGCACTCCTTCCGTTATGGCCGAGTTGAGGGGCCTGGGCGTATGAGGGGGCCGCTCCTCACCGCAACTTCTGGACCGGGCGGGACTTGCCGGGCTCTCCTGGCCCTACGGATCCCTCCTCCTCCAGCAGGTCCAGGAGGCGAGCAGCACGGGGATAGCCAATGCGGAGCCGCCGTTGCAACAGCGAGGGGGAAACGTGAGAGTAGCGCTGCGCCAGGCTTCGGGCCTCCCCCAGCAGTTCATCATCGGACTCAGCCGACTCCTCCTCCAGGACGGGCTCGGGCGCCTCTTCCAGCACCGGGATAACGGGTAGGGGTGGGCCATGCTGGCTCTTCCAGAAGTCCGCCAGCCCTTCCACCTCGCCGTCGGAAACGAAGGTGCCCTGGAGACGGTGTGGCCGGACGGCGTCGGGGGAGAGGAAGAGCATGTCCCCCCTGCCCAGAAGCTTCTCTGCCCCAGCACCGTCCAGGATCACCCGGGAGTCCACCTGGGAGGCCACAGCGAAGCTGATGCGGGAGGAGATGTTGGCCTTCAGCAGGCCGGTGACGACGTTGACCGAGGGGCGCTGGGTAGCGATGACTAGGTGGATACCCGTAGCACGTCCCAGTTGGCTGAGCCGCACCAGGGAGTGCTCCACTTCGTAGGAGGAGGCCATCATCAGGTCGGCCAGCTCGTCGATAATGAGCACCAGATAGGGCATGGGCACGGTGCCCTGGGGGTGTTGCTTGTACGCCTCGATGTTCCGCACCCGCAGCTTTTCGAAGAGGTTGTAGCGCCGCTGCATCTCGCGGAGCATCCCCTTGAGCGCGGTCACCACCAGGTCGCTATCCAGGATAACCGGAGCAATGAGATGAGGGATACCGTTGAAGGGGGTCAGCTCCACCCGTTTGGGGTCGATGAGCAGGAGTCGCAGCTTGTCCGGTGGCTGGGTCAGGATGAGGGCGGAGATGATGCCGTTAATACACACGCTCTTGCCGCTGCCGGTAGCCCCGGCGATGAGCAGGTGGGGCATCTCCCGCAGGTCCACTGCCACGGCCTGGCCTCCGGTGCTCTGGCCCAGGGCCAGCGGCAGGCCACCCTTGAGCCAGATCTCTTGGAACCGTCGATCCTCCACCACTGCCCGCAGGGCGACCAGAAGGGGATCGGGGTTGGGGACCTCCACGCCCACTAGAGCCTCCCCAGGCACCGGCGCCTCCATACGCAGCGAGGGGGCTTTGAGGGCCAGCGTCAGGTCTTTCTCCCGGGCGAGGATGTTATCCACGCGCACCCGTGCCAGTTGCTCCAGCGAGGGAGTGGAAGCGCCCCGTGCACCCCGCTGCCTGCGGATCCACCCCGGGGCCACGCCAAACTGGGTGACCCGTGGGCCTGGCTTGATCTGCTCCACACTCACCTCCACCCC
>JBHIBI010000218.1:0-2295 GCA_046758985.1 Dehalococcoidia bacterium | reverse complement strand
TCGCTTGTCTACTCCACCTACCTGGGAGGTAGCGACCACGAGGAAGGCCACAGCATCGCCGTGAACGCGAACGCCAACGCCTTCGTGACGGGGCAGACCAATTCGAGCGACTTCCCTCCGGCGAATCCATATGACAACTCCCTCGGTGGCAGCCAGGACGCTTTCGTTACGACGCTGAACGCGGCGGGCAGCGGACTCACCTACTCCACCTACCTGGGCGGCAGCGGCACCACCTTTGAGCAGGGGTTGGGAATCGCGGTGGACGGATCGGGCAACGCCTACGTGGCAGGGTTCACCGATTCGAACGACTTCCCCACGGCGAATGTCTACCAGATCGGTTTTGGCGGTGGAAGCTACGACGCCTTCGTGACGAAGATCCCCTTCACACCCACGGTGGTCAGGCTGTCCTCGTTCACTGCCCGCAGCGCGCTGCGGGTCGCGTCGTTGGCAGGTGCTCTGGCGGCGCTGGGTGTCGGCCTGGTGGCGCTGGGGGTGGGGGTGCTGGCGCGCCGGCGGTGGTTGGTGCATGTCATCCCATGACACCCTGGTCAACTCCGGCACGGAGGACCTGGTGGCCCGACTGACCTTCGACCTGGAGGGAGCAGAGCCCTTCGTCCGACAGAGAATGGAGAATGGAAAGTGGAAAGGGAAGGAGGGAAGACAGAGACGGTGGAGTTGCTGCGTCATGACTTGCCAGCTCTGCAGCGGCAGGGCATCACCTGGTTGCCGCAGCAATCCACAATCCGCAATGGTTTCGATACGCCCACGGCTACTCAACCCAAGCCGCAATCCGCAATTGTTACCCGCACCCACACTCTGCCGGCCGGCGGCACCGTCACCGACACATTGGCGGTCAATCTGGCTCGGGGCCAGTGGGCGGTGCAGGCCACGCTGCGAGTGGATGAGGCGGACAACCCCGGCCTCTTCAGCCACAGTCTGGCCCAGGCCTGGACGCAGGAGCGCTCCCTCACCCTCAGACCGGCCACAGCGCTGTCGGTGTGGAACGCCACCTGGCGGTTTTCCGAGCCACTGGTATATCCTGCGGCCAGAACAGGTACCGGGCACGGTCCGAGACCGGCCCGAGCCCTGTGAGCTGAGTAGTTACCTCCGCCCAAGAGAAACGCAGTGGGGCGTCGATCGGGGAGCTGACCGGGTATCCGCTTAGGCGAGGATTACAACAGCTACGCTCTCTCCCTCCCGACCGCTGGCAGTATAGCACGAGTTCTCCAGGTGGTGTCAACCGTATTTGGCCCTCACGGGTGGACCTGGAGGGGAACGCCGGCCCCCGGCGTGTGGTGCTTTCCGGAGACTTGGGGTGCTACGACGCGGAGGTTTCATGCTGGTTTTAGCGCTATCAACACAGCTTCCATATTACTGCGATACAGAAGCTCAATATCTACAAAACCTATTGACCGTAAGGTGTTGATAGTATCCTGTTCTTTCATGCACCTGTCCGGCGCTTGATCTGCTACATTGTGGAGCACCCAATCTCTTAGTAAATCATATTTCCCCAACGGAACGTATGCATCAAAGAATCGGTCGAGTGCTACGCCAAGGGCTTTGAAGCGTTGGATATCGTCTTGTGGTGCATATTTGTCAGCATTTACGAAAATGCCACCAGAGTCTAGAACCCTGAAAATCTCATGGTGAAGTTCGTCCCGGTATGTTCGTTCCATGTTGTGTAGAGTCAAAGCAGATGCCACTATGTTGACAGACCCCGTTTCTTGCCGCTTGAAGTAATCCAAAGCATCTGAATGAATAACCTCGCATCGCTGTTCATCGACCATATCGGATAGGTTAATATTCGCTTGCTGAATCATTTCTTCTTCGCTGTCCAGGCAGACCAAGAACAAATCCCGGCGAGCTTTGAGGATGGCATGAGAAGTTACACCATTGCCGCAACCGATTTCGATCGCATGAAGTATTGGTACCTGGTAGTCATTTTGGTAATCGGCGACAGCCTTTCCAACCTGGGCTTGTAATTCTTCAAAATGGGGTAATGCCAGGTTGATCAGCTTGTATTCTTCACTCATCGCCCCTTGGAATCTATGTTCAACATCCATATTCCGTCCTCTGCCTTCACTCCTTTACGTAGGGCCGTGCGAGCGCCTCGGGCTTTGCTGCCCCCCACCTGGTCCTAAACCACTTCGTTGAGATGATCAGCAAAACCCCTATAGTTATGATAAAGGGGACCGTCCGCCAGACGTACCTGGACAAAACGCCGGGGAGTACCAGTTGAGGGTTGAGCGAGAGTTGCCACAGGGTTCCAAAAAGCAAGGAACCACCCAGCAGGAT
>JBHIBI010000217.1:0-2300 GCA_046758985.1 Dehalococcoidia bacterium | reverse complement strand
ATTTGTATTCTTCTACGGTTAACCATTTTTGCCCATAGGCAAGTACGTCGGCTATCTGAAGCCCCGCGACGTTGTGATCTTTTCGGCGCATCTTACTGATCCTTGAAGAGTGATCTAAACATTTTCTGAGAAGTATGGCATACTTGCCGGCATGGAACAGGGAATATCGCGCCACGCGACAGATTGGCGTGAGGGCCGCCGCCTTCGCGCCGTGGATTTGCACAGGAAGGGGTGGAAACAGAAGGACATCGCTGAGGCGCTGGGGGTGAGCAAAGGAGCGGTGAGCCAGTGGTTGAAGCGGGCCCGGGAAGGAGGCCCAGAGGCCCTACGGCACAAGAAGCATCCTGGCCGTCGTCCCAGGTTGACCCCAGAGCAGCGGGCCCAGCTCCCGCGGTTGCTGACCCAGGGGCCCCAAGCCTTTGGCTTTCGGGGGGAGCTTTGGACCCAGCCGCGAGTGGCTGCGGTGGTGCGCCGTGCGTTTGGCGTCTCGTACCACCCGTCCCAGGTGGGCCGTATCTTGAAGGCGTGCGGCTGGACCCGCCAGAAGCCGATGCGCCGCGCCAGCCAGCGGGACGAGGAGGCCATCCAGCGATGGAAAGAAGAACGCTGGCCCCTGGTCAAAAAAAGGCCTTGAAGGAGGGGAGGACGCTGCTCTTCGTAGACGAGTCGGGCTTTTACCTCTTGCCCTCCGTGGTCCGCACCTACGCACCTCGGGGCGCAACGCCAGTCCTCCGCCATCGGCTGTCCCGCGAGCACCTCTCGGTTATCAGCGCTATCACCCCAGAGAGCAAACTCTTCATGATGGTGCAGGAAAAGTCCTACAAGGGGCCTGATGTGGTCCGGTTCTTGGCGCACCTTTTGCGGCATATCTCTGGGAAACTTCTGGTGGTCTGGGATGGGGCGCCCATCCATAGGGGTCGCGCAGTGAAGGACTTTTTGACCACGGGGAGGGGCAAGCGTATCCACCTGGAACGGCTGCCCGCTTACGCCCCCGAGCTGAACCCGGATGAAGGGATCTGGAATTACCTGAAGCGGGTAGAAATGAGGAACATGAGTTGTAGCACCATCCAGGACCTCCGAGCGGAGTTGCGCCTCGCCAAAGAACGGCTTCGGCACAAGCGCAGGGTGATCGCAGGCTGTTTCACCCAGGCTGGATTGGTTTAGATGGCTATGCATGGCTCTGTAAATGGAGGGGATAGCAGCAGCTACAGCTCAGGGCTGGCCCTAGTAGATCACCTGCTCCTCTGCGAGCCCCTTGATCTCCCGGTCGGAGAGACCCAGGTCCACCATTACCTCCCTGGCAAGCTGGATGATATCGTGGTAGATGAGGAAGAAACCCGCCAGGTTGTGCCGCCTGATGAGCCTGAACTCCTCATCCAGCCGCGCCCTCACCCGTTCGGTCAGGGAGTGGAGTCCTGAGCTTGACGAAGGGCCGTAGCGGCGCACGGCCGCCTGCTCACAGAGGTGGCGCAGGTAGCCCTCCTGGGTGAAGCCATCGGGCACGGGAGAGCTGGGGAACCGGTAGTCCAGGTGACGGGTCAGGTCAAAGGCGGCACACCGCTCGGCTATGTGAAGGGTACTGGCGATGGCCTCCGGGTACTGGTGGAACAAGTCTGACATCTCCTGGGGCGACTTCAGGTAGAACTCCGAGTTGGCCCGCCGCTCCCGGTGGCTCTCCTCCAGGCCCTTCAGGTGCTTGATGGCTACCAGGCAGTCGTGTAGCTGATGGCGCTCCCTGATGTGGTAGTGCACGTTGTTGGTGGCAGCGACGCCGACCCCCAGCCGGCGCGCCAACTCTACCAGGCGCCGATTGCGCTGCGTGTCACCGCGGACCAGGTTCTGCTGGAGCTCCAGGTAAACGTTCCCCGCACCAAACCAGTGGATGTAGCGCTGGACGGCCTCCAGGGACTCGTCCAGCCTCCCCTGCTGTGCCAGCGACGGCACCTCCCCCCTGGGACATCCCGTCAGCAGAATCAGGCCTTTCGCATGGACCGCGAGAACGGAGTGGTCCACCTCGGGCTCCCGCCGGTCGCTGATAACCCGGGCGATGGAGAGGAGACGGCAGAGGTTGCTATAGCCCTGGCGGGTTTCCACCAGCAGCGTCAGGTGGTGGCCGCCCTTGTCCGAAGGACTCCGGACTCCTGCAGAGAGGGTCACCTCGGCGCCGATGATGGGCTGGACCCCCAGGGAGCGGGCGGCCCGGGCGAACTCCATGGCGCCGCACAGGTTGTCGTGGTCGGTGAGGGCCAGGGCGGGATAGCCCAGCTCTACGGCGTGGGGCAGCAGCTCATGGATGAAGG
>JBHIBI010000216.1:0-2317 GCA_046758985.1 Dehalococcoidia bacterium | reverse complement strand
CTTGCAGCAACGGGTGGAGCAGGCCCTGACGGCGCTGGGCTTCCCCCAGGAGGAGCGGCCCTTCAGCCCCCATGTCACCCTGGGAAGGGTCAGAGAGACGGCCTCGGGCCGGGAGCGCCAGCGCCTCCGGGAGGCGTTGGAGGAGGCCCCCCCACCGCCCCCGCTCCCCTGGCAGGTGGAGGGCCTCAACCTCATGCAGAGCACCCTCGCCCCTTCGGGGGCGGTGTACCGCCGATTGCGCCACATTCCCCTGGGCTAGGCTTGTCAAAGCGGGAGCCAGGGTGTATACTGCCCTCGATTTTGGATTGGGAGGACGTGTCAGTGGAGAACCAGGTACTGCCCAAGTGCCTCAAGTGCAATGTGGGGGACTTAGTCCCTCTCTCAGACTACGGGAGCCAGGGAGCTGCCGTCCACTACAAGGCCTGGGTATGCACCAGCCCCGAGTGCAGTTTCAACATCAAGATCCGCAACGGCGACATCTACATCAACGAGCCCGTCAGCAACGGGGCGATGCACGTGCCACGGGTCCGCTAGGGCCCCTTTCCCCTGGAGCCCCGATGCCAATACAGGAGCGGTGCCCCATCTCCATGCCTTCCAGATGGTGCAGCGGGGATGAGCAAGGAGAGGGGGACGGGGCTATTGGGGTGAGGCCCCTCCCCAGGCTTCGCCCCCCCCGGTGGTGAGGAGCGATGGGACTAGGATCTGCCCGGTTACCGGTCGGCACTCCGATGAACCGCCGCCTGCTCAAGATCACAGGGTTGACCCTGGTGGCGCTGGGGCTGCTCCTGCTGGCCGGTAGCGGGGCCTACTATCTCTACTCCCTCCGCGCCGAGGCGGGGCTCCAGGAGCTGAACCGCCAGGCCCTTCCTCTCCAAGAGGCTAACCTCTCGCCAGCGCTGCAGCGGCTCTACCCCGGCGAGGCCCTGCCCGCACAGCACTGGGGCAACCCGTGGGCCTACTCGCCTCCGGACCCGGAGGAGGTGGCGCTCCTACAGGGCTTCCTCCCCGTGGACTACGACACCCTGCCGCCACCGGGCACCCTGGCCCCCTCCACCCGAATCCTGGTCCCCGCCATCAACCTGGACTCGGAGGTGCAGGGCCTGGAGATTCTCGACCTGGGTGATAGCCGCCAGTATGAGACGCCCAAGGAAGTGGTGGGCCACATCCCCCAGACCGCCAGCCCCGGTGAGACGGCCACCGGCTGGTACTTCGGGCACCTGGAGAGCCCCATTCGTGGTGAGGGCTCCGTCTTCCGCAACCTGCCCAAGGTCCCCTCGCTGCTGGAGCGGGGTGAGCCGGTCTACGTCGTCCAGGAGAGCCCCGACGGCAAGTACCTCTACCAGGTCACCAAGACGGAGGTTATCCCCCAGGAAGAGCTGCAACTCTACAACGTGGGAGACCCTTCCATCGTGCTGGTGGTCTGCGTGCCCAAGCTCACCTATGACCACCGGCTGCTGGTGACGGCCACGCTGGTGGGCATCCAAAACTGATGCTGCCTTGACACCCTGAGAGGGTGTCGCTATACTGAGCGAAACTCTATACGAGGGAGCGGCTGAGAAGGGGACGAGTACACCTCCAGCGGGGCTCAGAGAGCCGGGGAAGGTGAGAGCCGGTGCCCGCGCAGAGGCCGAATGGACCCTGGAGCTGCAGGCTGAACCTCCGCCGGTGAGTGGAGCAGTAGGCCCCGCCGGTTGGGCACCGTTACCCGCCCGCGGCATTGAGGTGGAGGAGCGCCGCCTCCTTGCCGGCTGAGAAAGCTGGCAGCCCCACTCCCATGGCAAGAGAGGCTGCGGCAGAACAAGGGTGGCACCGCGGAGTTTCCCCGCCCCTTACGGGCGGGGTTTTCTATTTCGGGGACGGTGCCCTGCAGCACACCGATAACGGGGTGTCTGGAGAGCAAGACTGCGGAGAGCATAAAGGAAGGAGGCATCATGGCAGAGCAGGAGACCAAGATTACCCTCAGCGAGCGCGAGATTCCTACCCACTGGTACAACATCCAGGCCGACCTCCCCCAGCCCCTCCCCCCGGTCATCCATCCGGGGACCAAGCAGCCCATAGGGCCCGCCGACCTGGCCCCCATCTTCCCTATGCCCCTGATCGGGCAGGAGGTAAGCCAGGAGCCCTTCATCGAGATCCCCGACGAGGTGCGGGAGGTGTACAGGCTATGGCGGCCCACCCCTCTCTACCGCGCCTACCGGCTGGAGAAGGCCCTGGGCACCCCCGCCAGGATCTACTACAAGTACGAGGGGGTGAGCCCGGCAGGGAGCCACAAGCCCAACACCGCCGTGGCCCAGGCCTACTACAACAAGCAGGAGGG
>JBHIBI010000215.1:0-2345 GCA_046758985.1 Dehalococcoidia bacterium | reverse complement strand
CTCAGGGCTCGGCTTCAGGTAGCCAACTTCCTGCACAGGAGTAACCCCCCAACCGGGGTGCGTGGGTCAGAGTCCGGGGCACGACTGCACGGCCAGGGCCCTGAGCCGAAAGACTGTCTTCGGACTACTCTTGCCTCATACCTTTTGCGACGTTGGAGGTAAACATGCGGAGCATCGACATCCACGCGCATCTTACGCCCCAGTGCTTTTTCCGTGCGGTGGACTCGGGCAAGGACTGGCACGGCATAAAGCTGGAGCGGGATACCCGAGGCCGGGAGTTCCTAGTGGCAGGGGAGCACCGCGCCGCTCTCCATCCCCGCAACCGCTGGACTGTGGAGCAGCGCCTGGCGGATATGGACTCCCTGGGCGTGGATGTCCATGTTCTCTCCACCAACGCCAACCTCTACGGCTATCATCTCCCGGCTGAGGTGTGCATCGCCACCTCCCGGGATGCCAACGACGAGGTGGCGGAGATGGTCAAGTCCCACCCCGACCGTCTCGCTGGTCTGGCCACCCTTCCCATGCAGGATCTAGGTGCAGCCATCGCCGAGCTGGAGCGGGCGGTGGACAAATTGGGCCTCAAGGGTGCCATGATCAACGATCACGTCAACGGCCGCACCTATGACGAACCGGAGTTCCTCCCTTTCTTTAAGGCTGCGGAGCGGTTGGGTGCCCTCATCTTTTTCCACCAAGGTAACGGGACCATCGTGAGGCAGCGCATCCCCCGCTACCATCTCCACAACACCATTGGCAACCTGGTGGAGCGGGCCATCACCTTCGCCAGCCTGGTCTTCGGCGGGGTCATGGACCAGTGCCCCGACCTGAAGGTCTGCCTTGCCCACGGCGGTGGCTACACCTGCTACGGCATCGGCCGCATGGACCGGGGCTTTGAGATGCGGCCCGAGGCCCGTATCCACATTCAGCAGCCCCCTAGCAAGTACCTACGTCACTTCTACTACGACTGCCTCACCTGGAGCGAGGCGGCCCTGCGCTTCCTCGTCGACACCGTGGGGGCCGACCGGGTGGTCTTCGGCACCGACTGGCCTGCGGACATGGCCATCGACTGGCCCGTCTCCTGGGTCCTGGGCCTGGCAAGTCTGACCCAGGAGGAGAAAGAGCTCATCCTCTGGAAGAACCTGGAGCGGCTCCTGGGGCTCTAGGCGGGTCTCCCTGATAACTTTTATTCGGAGGGTAATGCGTTATGCGCAGCATCGACGTTCACGCCCACTTGGTGCCCCAGTGTCTGTGGAGAGCCATCAACGCGGGCAAGGACTGGTACGGCGCTTATTACGAGAAGGGCGAAGAGGGGCAGGACTTTCTCGTCGTACGAGGGCGGCGCCAGGGGCCCGAGCGGCCCAAGGTGAAGTACACGCCTGAAGAGCGGATCAAGGATATGGATGCCATCGGGACCGATGTGCACGTCGTCTCCATTGCACCGCCCCTCTTCAACTACGACCTGGAGCCGGATCTGGCCGTGAAGGCCGCGCAGGAGGTTAACGACGAGATCGCGGGGATGGCGAAAAGGTGGCCCGACCGCTTCTCCGGGCTGGCCGCCCTCCCGCTGCCCGATGTCAAGGCCTCCGTCGCTGAGCTGGAGCGGGCGGTGACCACCCTGGGCCTGAAGGGTGCCGAGGTGGATACCCGGGTCAACGAGCGGAACTGGGACGAGCCGGACTTCGCTCCCCTGTTTCAGGTGGCGGAGGCCCTGGGGGCTGTACTCTTTTTCCACCCCGCCCGCTCTCTGGTGTGGCAGCGGACCAGCCGGTACCACCTGGGGAACACCATCGGCAACACCCTGGAAGATACCATGGTCATCGCCGCCCTGATCTTCGGTGGTGTCCTGGAGCGGCACCCGAACCTGAAGGCGGTGATCGCCCACGGCGGCGGCCCCGCTTGCTACGGCATCGGCCGCATGGACCGGGGGTGGCAGGTCCGCTCCGAGGCCCGCATCCACATTCAGCAGCCCCCCAGCCGCTACCTGCGCCGCCTCTACTACGACTGCATCACCTGGAGTGAGGCGGCCCTCCGCTTCCTCATCGATACCGTGGGGGCCGACCGGGTGGTTCTGGGCAGCGACTGGCCCTATGACATGGGGCCCGACTCGCCGGTGCAGTGGCTCACCAGTATGCAGAGCATCACCCAGGAGGAGAAAGAGCTCATCCTCTGGAAGAACCTGGAGCAGCTCCTGGGTATCTAGCACCAGGTTGGCTTGCGGAGAGGCCCGCGCCTCGTTGCCAGGCTGGTAGCGTGGGGGCGGGCCCCTCGTTTGCCTCCCTCAAGGCCCCCTCGTCGCTCTCTCTGGGGTGGGGTAGTGACTCACCCGTTCGGGCTAGCCTTCCTGGGGG
>JBHIBI010000214.1:0-2350 GCA_046758985.1 Dehalococcoidia bacterium | reverse complement strand
GCGCGTTAGGAAGACCGGAGGGTTGCGCCCACCTCCTGCTGGAGGGTGTGGACGATCTCCTCCAGGGCCCGGCTGACCTCGCCGGCGGTGAGGGTATGATCGGGTGCCTGAAGGTGGAGGCGGTACGCCAGGGAGCGCTGGCCCTGGGGTATACCGGCCCCCGAGAAGACGTCGAAAAGGGTGACACGGGAGACCAACCGGTGCTGCTGCATGAGTCCCTGCACCGTGGCGGCGGGAACGACCTCGTCCACCAGCAGGGCAATGTCCCGCACCGCTACGGGGAAGCGAGGCAGCGGCTGGTAGCGACGCTGGGCTGGGGGCAGCACCTCCAGCAGGCGGTGCAGGTCTAGCTCAAAGAGGGCTACTGGTGGGGGAGGGAAATCGAACCGCTCGGCGGTGCGGGGGTGCAGCTCTCCCAGGACCCCCAGGATGCTGCGGCCCACCAGGAGCCGGGCGCTCTTGTTAGGGTGAAGGATGGGGTCGTGGGCGGGCTCGAAAAGGGGGTGGATGCCTAACTGAGCCAGCAGCGTCTCCAGCACCCCCTTGGCGTCGTAGAGGTCTAGGAAGCCCTCGATGGCCAGCCAGGAGGCGCCGGAGCGGGGGCCCCAGAGCACACCCACTACCATCTCTCGCTCTTCGGGCAGGTCGTCCTTCCGGGGTAGATAGACCCTCCCCGCCTCGAAGATGCGGACCCCTGCTTCGGCGTGGTGCAGGTTATTGGCCAGGGTTCTGAGGAGGCTGCCCCGGAGGGTGGTCCGCAGGTACTCCTGCTCGGCGCTCAGGGGGTTGGCCACCCGGAGGGGCGGCGCCTCCTGGGACACCGCCTCCACCTGTGCTAGCAGGCTCTCGCTGACCAGGGAGTAGGAGATGGTCTCCTGCATGCCCAGGCTGGCGAGGATGTCCTTGACCCGTTCCCGCAGCTCCCGCAGGGGCTGAGGGTGGTGGTGGGGAATGGGGGTAGAGAGCATGGTGGTGGGCATATGGTCGTAGCCGGTAACCCGTGCCACCTCCTCCACCAGGTCGTCCTCGACGGCGATGTCGCTGCGCCAGTAGGGCACCTTCACCCGCAGGGCTCCTCCCCGCTGGGGCCGGACCTGGAACCCCAGCAAGGCCAGAGTGTGCTGCACCTCCTGCCGGCGGAATTCCATGCCCAGCACCTTCTTCACCCGGGCCAGGTTCAGGGTGAGGGCCGAAGGGGCGTCGCGCCGGGCTGGGTATACGTCGTAGATGCCCTGGCAGGCCTGACCGCCCGCCAGTTCCAGGACCATTTGGGTGGCACGCCGCAGGGCCACGGAGGGTAGCTCGGGACGCAGCCCCTTCTCGAAGCGGATGGAGGCCTCAGTACGCAGCTTCAGGGCCTGGGCGGTCCGGCGGGTGTTGAAGGGATGGAAGGAGGCCGACTCCAGCAGGATGGAGATGGTGCCCTCGCTAACCTCGGTACTACTGCCACCCATGACTCCTGCAAGGGCTACGGCATCCTCGGCGTCGGCGATAACCAGCATAGGCGGGGCCAGCACGCGCTCCACGCCGTCCAGGGTGAGCAGCCGCTCGCCGGGGCGGGCCTGGCGCACGATGACCTTACGCTGCTGGAGAGCATCGTAGTCGAAGGCGTGTAGGGGCTGGCCGTACTCCAGCATGACGTAGTTGGTGATGTCCACCACGTTGTTGATGGGACGCATTCCCGCCTTCAGCAGCCGCTCCTGGAGCCACTGGGGCGACGGGCCGATGGTGACTTCGGTGACTACGCTGCCGGTGTAGCGGGGACACAGCTCCGGGTCCCACACCTCGATGGTGACACGCTGCTGGACGGGCTCCCCCGCTTCAGGGTAGCGGGTCTCTGGGAAGTGGACCGAGGCGCCGGTGAGGGCAGCCGTTTCCCAGGCTACCCCCAGCAGGGAGAGGCAGTCGGCCCGGTTGGGCGTCACCTCCAGCTCCAGAATCGTATCGCCCAGGTACTCCGCCAGGGGCACACCTAGGGGAGCGTCCTCCTCCAGCACCACGATACCGGTGTGGTCCTCGCCCAGGCCCAGCTCCCGCTGGGAGCAGATCATCCCCTCGGAGACCACCCCCCGGATCCTGGCAGCCTTGAGGGTCTCCAGCTTGCCGGTCTGAGGGTTGGTCAGCCGGGCCCCCACCTGGGCGAAGGGCACCCTCTGTCCCTGGGCCACGTTGGGAGCGCCGCAGACCACCCGCTGCCGCGGGCCGCCCAGGTCCACGGTGCAGAGGGTGAGCCTGTCGGCGTTGGGATGGGGCTCCACCTTGACCACCTGGCCCACGAAGATGTGCTCCCAGGTACCGCCGACGGTGGTGATGTCGCCCACCTCCACCCCGGCCATGGTGAGCCGGTGGG
>JBHIBI010000213.1:0-2352 GCA_046758985.1 Dehalococcoidia bacterium | reverse complement strand
GGGCTGCGGGCATTGCGCACCCGCACGTTGAGCAGTGAGGGCTTGGCCGAAGCAAGGGCGCGTTGGAAGGCCAGGGCCAGCTCCTCAGGGCGCTCCACCAGCTCGGCGTAGCCGTCCAGGGCCTCCACTATCTTATCGTAGCGCACCCAGCGCAGCTCCGTAGCCACGGCCCGGCCGTAGTACTCCAGTTGAAAGTTGCGGTCGATGCCCCAGAGACTGTCGTTGCCCAGCACCGCCACAATGGGCAGGTGATGGCGCACGGCGGTGTCGAACTCCATAGGGTAGAAGCCGAAGGAGCCGTCGCCAATAAACAGGACCACCCGGTCGTCGGGGAAGGCCAGCTTGGTGGCCAGGGCAAAGGGAAGGCCCGCCCCCAGGTGTCCCAGAGGGCCGATGCGCAGCGAGCCCGCCGGCCCCTTGACCTGGAGGTAGGTACGGCCCCACTGGACGAAGTCGCCGCCGTCGAAGATGAGCCAGGTGTGCTCGTCCAGCAGGGGCTCCAGCTCCCGGAAGACCCGCATGGCGTGCAAGGGGAGGTCGTCGGTGGCCTGGGAGGCCAGGGCCTCCCGCTGGGCGCGCCGCGCCGACCGGAGCTCCTCCAACCAGGGCAGCTCCCCCCAGGGGGTACGGGAGGCCGCCTGGGTGAGCTGCTCCACCACCGCCCCCAGGTGGCCCACGATGCCCACGGCCACCCCCCGGTTGCGGCCGATCTCCGCCGGCGAGGGGTCCACCTGGAGGAGCTTGGCCTCGGGGCTGAAGAACCGACCGAAGGCCACCCGGTAGTCTATGCGCTTCCCCAGCAGGAGCACCACGTCGGCCCGGCTGCAGAGCTTCATAGCGTCGTTGACCGAGGCCTCACCGTCGCCGAAGCACAGGGGGTGCTCCTCGGAGACCATCCCCCGGGCTGACTCCAGGGCGAAGAGGGGCAGGCGGGTGGTCTCGATGAACCGCAGCAGCACCTCCGGGGGGAGCTGATACCGGGCGATGGCATCCACAATGACCACCGGCCGCTCCGCCCGGCGCAGCAGGGCAACGGCCTCCTCGATGAGCTGGGGGTCCCCCGGGCTGCGGCCCCTGGGCCGGTACTCCTGGGGCTGGTAGCTCGGTAGGTCCTCCTCGGAGACCGGCTGTTCCTGGACATCCAGGGGGATGCACAGGTACACGGGACCCGGTCGCCCCTCCAGGGCGGTGCGGAAGGCCCGGGCGATGAACTCGGGGATGCGCCGCGCCTCGGGCACCAGCAGGGCCTCCTTGGTCACAGGCGCCATCATGCCCACCTGGTCCAGCTCCTGAAAGGCCAGCTTCCCCCGGTGGGCAAGCTCCGAAGAGCCGTTGATGACCACCACGGGGCTCTCGGCAGTGAAGGCCAGCCCCATGCCACCGATGGCGTTGGCGTGGCCGGGGCCGCCGGTGGTCATGCAGACGGCGGGCCTCCCCGTGACGCGGGTCCAGCCGTCGGCCATGTGCACCGCCGCCGCCTCGTGCCGGGTGTCGATAAAGCGCAGTCCCTCATCCACCGCGGCGTCGCAGAGGGGAAGGATATGGTCGCCCACCAGGGTAAAGATGTTCTCGATCCCCTCCAGCTTCAGCGACCGCACCGCCAGGTGGGCCCCCGTCAGCTTGGCCATGGCCACCTCCTGCTGGGGTTGCTCCTCTCCGGCACACCAGGACTTCGGCGAGCAGATTCCTACCGTCGATACGTGCCCACGAGCTGCGCGTCACCCAGGACGTGGCCGCGCATCGCATCGAGAACTTGCTGTTTTGTTGCGCCGGGCTCCAAGTCCAAGGGTGCATCCAGCGCATAGAGACCGAATCGGTATCGGTGCGTATGGCCTGGTGGTGGGCAAGGCCCGCCGTACCCAACCCTGCCAAAGTCGTTCCGGCCCTGAAGCGCCCCACTGTCCAGGCGCTCCATCTTGGACACCCCCTCGGGCAAGCCCTGTGTGCTGGTGGGAAGGTTGAACAGCACCCAATGGGTGAACACGCCTACAGGGGCATCAGGGTCGTCTACGATGAGCGCGAAGGCGCGAGTGCCCTCGGGAGCTTCACTCCAGGAGAGGGCGGGCGAAGTGTCCTCACCATCACAGGTGTATCGACGGGGGATCGCTTTACCCACGTCGAACGCCTCACTCCAAAGTGAGAAGGCCATGGCTCCCTCCTCTTGTACCAGAGTTTTTCTGGCCGAAGGTGTTGCCGTAGATGCGCCACCACACGCTGCCACCATCACGCCAACCGCGATGCAGCTTAGCACTACCCCGGCGAATCTCATCAACGTGTTGCTTCACAGGGTCCTGGCCTTGTGCCGAAGACCTGGGACCTGGACACTTGCCCCCAAGGCCACACGAGGGCTTG
>JBHIBI010000212.1:0-2352 GCA_046758985.1 Dehalococcoidia bacterium | reverse complement strand
CGGCGATCTGATCCTCACCGAGATCAGCGTCGCCTACTGGGGATATTCAGGGCAGATCCTGCGGCCCCTGGCCCTTGGCGAAAGGCCCCCCAGGAAGCTGCTCCGGCTGTATGAGGTGGCCCTGGAGGCTTATGAGCGCATCACTTCGGCCATCCGCCCGGGCGCTACGGAGCAGGATGTGCTGGAGGCGGCCTCTTGCATCCACACAGCAGGCTACACCATTTACGATGACCTGGTGCACGGCTTCGGCGGTGGCTACCTGTCCCCCATCATCCGCACCCGGGAAACGAGCCACAACGGCGTTGCGCCCTTTACCTTCCGGGAGAACATGACCGTGGTTGTCCAGCCCAACGTCATCACCCGGGATGAAACCATGGGCGTGCAATTAGGCAACCTAGTCCGGGTGACGGCAGCGGGCTGCGAATCCTTGCAAAGCTACCCTATGCGCTTCATCGTCATTCGTTAACGATGCGGGACAGCGGAACATGTTAAGAACGGAGAACCTGAGTAAAAGTTTTGGGGGGATAGTGGCTGTGGATCGCTGCTCCTTTGAGATAGAGGCGGGGAGCATCACCGGCCTTATCGGACCCAACGGCTCCGGCAAGACCACCATCTTCAACCTGATCACCGGCTTCATCAGTCTGGACGGAGGTGGTATCTACTTCAAAAACAAACCCCTCAATGGGCTGAGGCCGAGCCAGGTTTGCAGCCTGGGCATCAGTCGCACGTTCCAGATCACGCGCCTGTTCAAGAAGCTGACGGTGCTGGAGAATATGATCGTTCCCGTCCGCCAGGCGGGGTTCCGCACCCTGTTTCACGAGAGCGTGAAGCGCCACGAGCAGGAGAAGGCGCTGAAGCTCTTGGACTTCGTGGGACTTAGCGAGCTCAAGGACGAACAAGCAGGCACCCTCTCCTTCGGTCAGCAGAAGCTGCTGGAATTCGCGGCCATTCTCATGGCCGACCCGGAGCTGGTCCTGTTGGACGAGCCCATGGGAGGGGTGAATCCCGTCATGATCGATCGGATGGAGGGGTACATTCGAGAGCTGAACCGCCGCGGCGTCACCTTCCTGGTGGTGGAGCATAACATGACGGCGGTGATGAGACTTTGCCATCGGGTCATCGTCCTCCATCACGGTAGCAAGATCGCCGAGGGACCGCCTGCCCTTATCCAGAACGATGAGGCCGTTCTGGACGCTTATTTGGGTTACTGACATGCTGCTGGAGCTGAATCAGGTCATCGCTAACTACGACAGCGGCGACGACATTTTGCGAGGGGTAAGTCTTCACATCGAGGCGGGGGAGTTGGTGTGCCTGGTGGGTCCCAATGGGGCCGGCAAGTCCACCGTCCTGCGGGTTATCAGCGGCATCCTCAAGCCGCGTAAAGGCAGCGTCGTCTTCTGCAGCGAGGACGTCACCGGCCAGCGCCCCGATACCATCCTGCGCAAAGGGATTTGTCACGTGCCCCAGGGACGCTGTGTCTTCCCACAGATGACGGTCTGGGAAAACATCCTTATGGGCGCCTACACCCTCACCAATCGGAAGCTGATAAAGGACCGCCTGGAGACGGTGTGTAGCCTATTTCCCGTCCTCACGGAGCGGCGCAACGATCGGGCCGGCCTCCTGTCCGGAGGGCAGCAGAAGATGGTGGAGATGGCTCGTGCGCTCATGCTCGATCCTAAGCTTCTTCTCTTGGATGAGCCCTCCTTGGGGCTGGAACCCAAGTCACGAGCAGCGGTGTTCGAACGGATCATCGAGCTCAACCGGGCAGGGAAGACGGTACTGCTGGTGGAACAGAACGCCCGCAGTGGCCTGCAGATCGCCTCGCGGGGTTGCGTCATGGATCTAGGCCAGATCCGCGTGGAGGGGACAGGGCCGGAACTCCTGAGCAACCCTGAAGTAAGAAGGCTCTATGTAGGAGAGAGGTGAGAGAATGGAGGAGAAGGTGTCCCAGCAATTCGCGGCCACCCCCCAGCTACGGGTGCGCAGCGTAAGAGGGATAAACGAGGGTAGCATGAAGACCGCCCTCTACGTACGCCACTTCCCTGCCTTCCACACCGATGAGCCAGGAGAAGACGGCAGCGATGAGGGCCCTACGCCCCTGGAGCTGACCCTCGCCGCCCTCTGCGGCTGCGAGGCGGTCACCTTTGCCCGGGTGGCCCGAGGGATGAAATTCTCCTATACCGGTTTGGAGCTGGAGGCGTCCGGGGTCATCGATATCCGCGGCCGCTCCGGCGTCCCCGGGGTCCGTCCCCACTTCCAGTCGGTGACTCTCCACGCCAAGGTGAGGACAGAGGACAGCCTGGAGAAGCTCCAGAGGATAGTGGGTCATGTGGAGCGACGCTGCCCCGTCTT
>JBHIBI010000211.1:0-2363 GCA_046758985.1 Dehalococcoidia bacterium | reverse complement strand
CCGCCGACGGTGGTGATGTCGCCCACCTCCACCCCGGCCATGGTGAGCCGGTGGGCCAGCTCCTCGGGGTGGAGCTGTACCTCCACGTACTCTTTGAGCCAGGAGAGAGGGATGTTCATGGTTAAAACTGCCTTAAAAACCGCAGATCGTTGCTGTAGAACAGCCGGATGTCGTCGATGCCGTACTTGAGCATGGCGATGCGCTCCGGCCCCAGGCCGAAGGCGAAGCCGGTGTACTTAGCCGGGTCGTAGCCCACGCCCTCCAGCACCCGTGGGTGCACCATCCCTGCGCCCATGATCTCGATCCAGCCGGTGCCGCCGCAGATGCCGCAGCCCTTGCCGCGGCACAGGAAGCAGTCGATGGCCATCTCTGCGCCGGGCTCCACGAAGGGGAAGTAGTCGCAGCGGAAGCGCACCTGGCGCTCCGGGCCGAAGACCTGGCGGGCGAACTCGTACAGGGTGCCCTTCATGTCGGCGAAGGTGATGCCGTCGTCCACGGCCAGGCCCTCGATCTGGTAGAAGTGCCACTCGTGGGTGGCATCGGTAGCCTCGTATCGGTAGCACTTGCCGGGCACCACCACCCGGATGGGGGGTTGGACCTTCTCCATGACGCGGATCTGCATAGGCGAGGTGTGGGTCCGCAGCAGCATGGGTTGCTCCCCCGCTGGGTTACGGTAGTCTATCCACAGGGTGTTCCACATGTCGCGGGCCGGATGGTCTTTGGGGATGTTGAGGGCCTCGAAGTTGTAGTGGTCCCACTCCACCTCCGGGCCCTCCACCACCTGGAAGCCCATGGCAACGAAGGCGTCGCAGATCTCCCGCACAATCTGGGTAGTGGGGTGCAGGCGGCCCAGGGGCACCGGCCGGCCGGGGAGGGTGACATCGGTCCGCTCCTGCTTTCCGAGCAGGGCAGCCTGTTCCTCCTTGACCCGCTGCTCCTGCTGGGCCAGGTGCTCCTCCAGCAGGGCCTTGGCCCGGTTGGCCAGGGCCCCCACCTGCCGCCGTTTCCCAGGAGGCAGGGAGCTAAGACTCCGCAGGAGCAGGGTCAGCCTACCCCGGCGTCCCAGGTAGGCGATGCGCCAGGCATCAAGGGTCTCCAGGTCCCGCACCTTCTGCAAGGCGTCGAGGGCCTGCTGCTGTACCTCCTGGATGGTCGTCACCAGCTCGTCTGCGGCCACAGGGGCACCTCAGTCTGATAACGGGGTGCAGGTGAACCCGCACCCCGTTTCGGCACTATTATAGGGACATCACCCAGAGAGGGTCAAGGCATTGAGGCAGGAACGGCACTAGGAGCGTCACCTCTCTGTGCGACATTGACAACGCTGGACAGGAGTCTTACAATGCCCTCGGCATTTTGCCGGAACTTTCATCGGGTGGGGGATGGGATGCTTCGTATTCGTCTCATGCGGGTAGGAAAGAAGGGGCGGCCCTTCTACCGCATCGTGGTGGCCGATTCCCGGACGGCACGGTCAAGTGCCTTCGTGGACCGGCTAGGCCAGTACGATCCCATGGTGGACCCGCCTGCGGTGACCCTGGATGAGGAGAAGGCGCTGCTGTGGCTACAGCGGGGTGCGCAGCCATCGGAGCCGGTGCAGCGCATCCTCAGATGGAAGGGGATTCTCGAAAAGGTAGAGGGGCAATGAAGGAGCTCATCGAGTACATCGCCAAGGCTCTTGCCAGCAAGCCCGAGGATGTGAGGGTGACTGAGGAGATGGAGGAAGACCGGCTGGTTCTCCGGCTGGAGGTTGCTCCTGAGGATAAGGGGAAGATCATCGGCAGGCAGGGACGGGTAGCCCAGGCTATGCGCCTCCTCCTTCGCGTTGCCGCGGTTAAGGAGGGCACCCGGGCTGTCCTGGAAATCGTCTAGCTTTGGTGCGACAGGGATCATCGGGTAAGGGTCAGACTCGGTCCGGCCAAGAGAACCGCCCTTCACAGCGGTGGGTGGTGGTAGGGAGGGTCGGAAGGCCCCAGGGCGTCCGGGGCGAGCTCCGAGTGCAGGTGCTCAGCGACTCCCCTCAGCGGTTTGCCGTGGGGGGAGTCCTCTTTATCCAGGGGAGGCCCTACCGGATCGAGCGCTCCTTCCCTCACCAGGAAGGCCGGGTTGTCAAGCTGGAGGGGATCGAGAGCCGTAACGAGGCCGAAAAGCTGCGGGGCCAGCTCCTGGAGGTGCCGGAGGAGGCTGTCCCACCCCTTCCCCAAGGGCAGTACTACCATTATCAAATCCTGGGGATGCGGGTCGTCACCCAGGAGGGTGAAGAGCTGGGCAAGGTTGCCGATATTCTGAGCACTGGCAGCAACGACGTATACGTGGTGAGGGAGGAGGGCGGGTGGGGGGAGCTCTTGGGGCCCGCCTTGGAGGGTGTG
>JBHIBI010000210.1:0-2394 GCA_046758985.1 Dehalococcoidia bacterium | reverse complement strand
AGCAGGCCCGGGGTGTCGGCGGGCACGGCGAAGGAGAGGGCGTAGTCCCGGTCCTCCTCCCCCAGGGAGGTGGTAGGCATGGCGATGATCTCGTGGGAGTTGATGGCCCCGGTCTGGTGGAGCTTGGCACCCCTCACGACGATGCCATCTGTCCGCCGCTGGACCACCCGGAGGTACATATCGGGGTCTTGCTGCCTGCTGGGAGGGAGGCTCCGGTCGCCCTTGGGGTCGGTCATGGCACCGTCACTCATCAGGTCGTTGTCCTGGACGTACACCAGGAACTGGCGGAAGCTGTCGTGGTAGCGGGTGCCGTATCGCTGGTCCAGGTGGTAGGTGACGGTGTAGAGGGCATTCAGGGCATCGAAGCCTACGCACCTCTGGAAGCAGGTGCCCGTCTTCTGCCCCAGCAGCCGGAGCATTCTCACCTTCTTCACCAGGTCCTCGGGGCTCTGGTGGATGTGGGTGAAGCGGTTGATGTGCCTGCCCGTCAGGTGGGAGGTGGCAGTCATCAGGTCGGCGTAGCGGGGGTCACCGGCCAGGTCGTAGGTCATGGCAGCGGCGTTGACGTGGGGCCGTGTCAGGGGGTGCTCCACCACGTCCTCTATCCGTTCGCCCAGGGCGTAGACCCTTCGTTTCAACCGGCGAAGGCTCTCTTTGTACTCGGCACCAGTCATCATGGTGCGCACCTCCCAACGGTGTCTCTGGCTCTTCGACCGGGAGCCTAGCTGTCGAGGCCCGGCTTGGCCAGGCCCACATCCTCCACGTGAATCTACAAGCTCACGAACTCCGACTGCTCCCCGAAGACGCCCCGGAGCACGTCGCAGATCTCCCCCAGGGTGCAGGAGGCCTCCACGCATGCCAGGATGGCGGGCACCGTGTTCTCCTCGCCGTGGGCCACGGCCTCCAGTTCGGCCAGGGCCTTCCGTGCTTGGGCAGCGTCCCGCCTCTTCCGCACCTGCTGGAGGCGCTCCACCTGGCGGCGGGTCTGCTCCGGATCAACGCGCAGGAGCCCCCGGATGGGGGGCTGCTCCGTGGCGTACCGGTTCACCCCCACGATGATGCGGCGGCCCTCCTCCACCTGACGCTGGTGCTTGTAGGCCGCCTCATGGATCTCCCGCATCTGGTAGCCCTGCTCGATGGCCGCCAGGGCACCCCCCATACGGTCGATCTGCTCGATGGAGCGGAAGGCCTCCTCCTCCAGCCTGGTGGTGAGGTACTCCACATAGTAGGAGCCACCTAGGGGGTCCACCGTGTCGGCCACCCCTGTCTCGTAGGCTAGAACCTGCTGGGTGCGCAGGGAGAGCTGCACCGCCTTCTCTGTGGGTAGAGCCAGGGCCTCGTCCCGGGAGTTGACGTGAAGGGACTGGGTGCCGCCCAGCACGGCGGCCAGCCCCTGAATGGTAGTGCGGACCACGTTGTTGTCCAGCTGCTGGGCGGTAAGGGTCACCCCCGCCGTCTGGGTGTGGAAGCGCAGCATCCACGAGCGGGGCTCGCGGGCCCGGAAGCGCTCCCGCATGATCTTGGCCCACATCCTGCGGGCGGCGCGGAACTTGGCCACCTCCTCCAGCAGGTTGCTGTGAGCGGCGAAGAAGAAGGAGAGGCGTCCGGCGAACCGGTCCACGTCCAGGCCAGCGTTGATGGCCGCCTGGACGTACTCGATGGCGTTGGCAAAGGTGAAGGCCAGCTCCTGGGCCGCCGTGGCCCCCGCCTCTCGCATGTGGTAGCCGCTGATGCTGATGGTGTTCCACTGGGGGAGGTGCTCCGTGCAGTACTTGAACACGTCCACCACCAGCCGCAGGGATGGCCTGGGAGGATAGATGTAGGTGCCCCGGGCGATGTATTCCTTGAGGATGTCGTTCTGGAGGGTGCCGCTGAGCTGGGCCAGGGGCACGCCCTGCTTCCGCGCTACAGCCAGGTAGAGGCAGAGCAGGACCGAGGCGGTGGCGTTGATGGTCATGGAGGTGCTAACTTTCTGGAGGGGGATGCCCTCCAGCAGCAGCTCCATGTCTTCGAGGTGGCAGATAGGTACCCCCACCTTCCCCACCTCCCCCTGGGCCAGGAGGTGGTCGGGATCGTAGCCCATCTGGGTAGGCAGGTCAAAGGCGATGGAGAGACCCGTCTGCCCCTGTTCCAGCAGGTAGCGGTAGCGGCGGTTGGACTCCTCGGCGGTGGCGAAGCCAGCGTACTGGCGCATGGTCCAGACCCTGCCGCGGTACATGGTGGGTTGGATACCGCGGGTGAAGGGGTACTGGCCGGGCTGCCCCAGGTCCCGCTGCGCGTCGAAGCCCAGCCTCGCTAGCTCCTCTGGCGTGTACACCGGTGCTACGGGGATGCCCGACTCCGTCTCCCGGTGCTCCTCCTGGGGCGAGGGTGGTGACCTGGTACCGTCACCTC
>JBHIBI010000209.1:0-2406 GCA_046758985.1 Dehalococcoidia bacterium | reverse complement strand
CCCCAGGTGGGCCGGCTCCTCCAGGAGCTTTGGGTCGCCCGGCTGGAGGGAAGGGTGAGGACTCGCCAGGATGAGGAGACCCTGGTCCAGAAACACCTGGCCCACAACAAGGCCGGAGGATAAAGGTGACCCAGGCGGAGCCTCGAGAGACCCGTTCGGCTGAGGCTCACGATGCCTGCGCCGTCTGCGGCGGGGCCCTGGACGGCGAGAACCAGTCCACCTGCTATGTGTGCGCCCGCCCCTTCCACCAGCCCTGGAGAGCGCAGGCGCAGACGCCCCAGTGCGGCCACGTCCTGGCCCACGAGGAGGCCCTGGGCCTGGTCTTCGTCTGCCGCAACTGCTACCCTCACATCACCCAGCAAGGCTAGACCCCAAGGAGGCGCACCATGAAGGCGGTGTACATCGAAGCCCACGGCGGCCCCGAGGTGCTCACCTACGGCGAGCGCCCCGACCCGGTCATCGAGCCCCACGAGGTGAAGGTGCGGGTGCACGCCTGCGCCCTCAACCGCCTGGACACCTACAACCGCCTCGGCATCCGCGGCCGCAAGCGGGAGTTCCCACCGCCCCACATCATGGGCGGGGACATCGCCGGCGAGGTGGCTGAGGTGGGCAGCCTGGTCAGCGGCCTCCAGCCCGGCCAGCGGGTGGTGCTGGACCCCAGGGTCACCTGCGGCCAGTGCCCCTTCTGCCTGGCGAGGGAGCAGGACCTGTGCGACAGCGGCAAGATGCTGGGCTCGGACCTGGACGGCGGCTACGCCGAGTTCGTCAAGGTGCCTGCGGCCAACTGCTTCCCCCTCCCCGACCAGGTCCCCTTCGAGGAGGCGGCGGCCGCACCCACCACCTTCCTGCCCATGTGGAACATGCTCATCCGCAAGGCCCAGCTCAAGCCCTGGGAGACGGTGCTGGTGCTCTCGGCCTCCAGCGGCGTGGGCACCGCAGGCATCCAGGTAGCCAAACGGGTCATCGGGGCCCGGGTCATCGCCACCACCAGCACGCCGGAGAAGGCAGCCAAGGCTCGGGAGCTGGGTGCCGACGAGGTGATCGTGTACACCAACGAGGATATCACCCAGCGGGCCCTGGAGCTGACCAGCGGCCAGGGAGTGGACGTGGTGGTGGACCACGTGGGGGCGGAGTTCTATCCCCAGGCCTTCGCCACCCTGAAGAAGGGGGGGCGCTACGGCACCTGCGGCGTCACCACAGGGCACCGCGCCGAACTGCACCTGGGGCAGCTCTTCTCCCGCAGGCTGACCCTCTTCGGCGTGTACATGGGGAACCGGGAGGAGATGCGGCAGATCGTGGCCATGCTGGGCCGGGGCGTCATCCGGCCCAGCATCGACCGGGTCTTCCCCCTGGAGCAGGCCGCCGAGGCCCACAAGATGATGGACGCCCCCACCTACTTCGGCAAGCTGGTGCTCAGGGTGTCCGGGGGGTAGTCGCCCTGGCGGCCCCCGTGGCGCTGGGGACGAGGGTGCAGATGCGCCCATTGGCCCAAGCGAGCGCACACCTTCAGGGGATGCCTGGGCTGATGCTATACTCTACGGCGCTCGCGTTCTTCGAGGAATCTCTTACCGGACAAGGAGGAGCACGCGATGGATATGGGGCTCAAGGATAAAGTGGCCATTGTGACCGGCGGTAGCGAAGGCGTCGGTAAGGCCACGGCCATCAGCCTGGCCCAGGAGGGAGCCCGGGTGGTGATCTGCGCCCGGCGCAAGGAGGTGCTGGAGGCTGCCGCCGAGGAGATTCGCCGCGAGACCGGAGGCACGGTGCTGCCCATCCAGGCAGACGTGACCAACCCGGCAGACATTGAGAAGGTGGTCAACGACGCTGTGGAGGCCTTCGGCCGCCTCGACATCCTGGTGAACAACGCCGGGTCCCATGCAGCGGGCCCCTTCGAGGAGCTGGACGACGAAGCGTGGCAGGCGGACATGGAGTTCAAGTTCTACCCCATGGTCCGGTTCGCCCGGGCAGCCATACCGCACATGAAGCGCACCGGGGGCGGTCGCATCATCAACGTAACCGCCATCAGTGGCAAGCAGCCTAGGGCCAACTGGATGCCCCAGTCCGTCACCCGTGCGGCGGGAATCGCGCTGACCAAGGCCATGTCCAAAGACCTGACCCCGTACAACATCCTGGTCAACACCGTGTGCATGGGCTTCGTCAAGAGCGGCCAGCACGAGCGCAGGTACGCCAGAGCCAAAGAGCAGAATCCCTCCCTCACGCCAGAGGCGTTCTACGCGGAAAGCAGCCGGGAGTTCGGGGTCCCACTGGGTCGCCTGGGTGAAGCCAGGGAGGCGGGTGATGTCATCTGCTTCCTGGCCTCGGAGCGGGCTAGCTATCTGTCCGGGATAGCGGTGAACATTGACGGCGGCCTCTCAGATGTCGTGTAGGTAACGCAGCTTGCCTCCT
>JBHIBI010000208.1:0-2415 GCA_046758985.1 Dehalococcoidia bacterium | reverse complement strand
CTGCTCTCGCGGCGCCACCACGAGCTGCAACGGGAGGTGCTCCTCCTCCGGCAGGCGCTCCAGGAGAAGGAGAGCGAGTAGCCCTCCGCTACTCCGCTTGCTACCCTGGCCCACCGGGATTCAGGCCCTCTTGCGCGCCCCCAGGTACCCCTCCAGGTGCTTCCGCAGCAGCACCCTGCCCCGGTGGAGCCGCGCCTTCAGCGAGGAGACCGAGAGCCCCAGCATCTTCGCCGCTTCCTCGTTGGAGAAGCCCTGGACATCTCGCAGGACCACTGCCGTCCGGAGCTGGGGCGGCAGCAGGTTGAGCCCCTCCTCCAACGTCTTCCTTAACTCCGAGTTGAGGGCGGCGTCCTCCGGGCTGACGTTCCAGACGGGGATGTCCCGGTCCTCGTAGCCGGTGGCCTCCAGGTACCGGGCACGTTTTTCCTTACGCAGGCGCATGAGACAGACGTTGGTGCAGATGCGGTACAGCCAGGTGCTGACGGCGGCGTCGCCGCGGAAGGAGCCAAGGTTGCGGAAGGCGGAGAGGAAGGTCTCTTGGGCCGCCTCCTCGGCGTCGGCGGGATTACCTAGAATGCGGTAGGCCACGTTGTACACGAACTGGCTGTACTGCTCAACAATCGCTTCGAAGTCTCTTGTCTCTGGCGAGCCCATCCCCTATATTGTAGAGGGAGCGATGGGTTTCTGCATCGTCCTCAGGGTTTCTTTCATCTAAACCCTTGGTAACAGAGCCTTGGTGCCCTGCCAGGTCAGGGCCCAGGGGGCTGAGGGAAGGCTCACCAGAAGGAGTGACGGGAAGTGCTCAGACGTCTACGGCGCTTCCTCAGGCGTGAACCTAAGGGGGAACTGGAGTGCCAGGATGTCCGGGAGCTGGCCTCGGACTACCTGGAGGAGGAGCTCTCCCCTACACTGGTGCAGAGGTTTGCCAGCCACCTGGAGCGCTGCTGCCCCTGCCGCGCCTTTGTGCAAGGCCTCCGCTCAACGGTGGAGCTGCTGCGGACCATGCCTGCCAAGGAGCCGCCCCCCTCCTTCAGGAGCAAGCTTCAGGACCGGCTCCGTAGCGACGCTGGAAAAACCAAGGAGTAGACCTCTGCGGGTATCCTCAGGGGGTAACCCTGCTCTGAGAGAGCGGCCTACCACAACCTAACCCGGCTTGCGAGCGCGGAAGTTGATGCCCAGGGTGCCGAAGGCCGCCGCATCGGACTGCTGCGGCGCGCCGCTAAAGATGTCCCCTCGCCAGGTGATCTGGAAGTCCTGAAAACCGGCTGCCTCCACCGTCGCCTCCAGCTCTGCTTCCAGCAGAGCACCGGCAATTCAACCGGTCCACAGGTCAATGGCACCCTTGGCCGACTCGGGGACAGCCTTCTGCACCAGGATATCGCCTATCTGTATTCTGCCTCCCGGCTTGAGCACCCGGTACATCTCGCTGAAGATGGCCAGCTTGTCCGGACAGAGGTTGACCACGCCGTTGGAGATCACCACGCTGGCCCAGTCATCGGCGACGGGCAGGGACTCAGCCAGGCCATCACGGAACCTGACTTGACGCCGCCCCACTTCTGCGGCGGCAGCCCGAGCCTTGCTTAGCATCTCCGGCGTCATGTCCACGCCGACCACCCTGCCGGTGGAGCCAACCAGGCGTGCGGCGATGAGGCTATCGAAGCCTGCGCCACAGCCCACATCCACGACACGCTCACCAGGCCGGATTTCGCCTAGGGCAAAGGGGTTGCCAGTGCCCGCGAAGGATTCCACGGCGCTCGCAGGGAGAGCGTCAACCCAGGAGTCGGGGTATCCCAGCATCTTGGCCAGGTGCCACCCGGTATGAAAGTGGAAGCCCTTCTCCGGGTTGCTGGCGACCTCGGCGTATTCCTTGCGGACCTCTCGGCGCAAGGTCTCGATCTCTACCGTCGGGACTGCAATGGGTTGGGACAAGGGCCCTCCGTTCTTCAATCGGGCGTCGTCCGGCTAGGACGAGATGACGTTGGTGGCGGCTGCGGTCAGCTCCGCAGTCTCCTTGGGATTGGTGAACTTGGCGTTCTTGCCTTTCAGGTCCTCCTCCGTCACCCCACGGGCGACAGAGCAGCCCCCTCAGACATAAATAGGGACTTGGTTCTGGATGGTGGTCGCCATCAGCTCCTTCAGGGGAGGCCAGCCCACCGGGACCACGCTGTTGGCTACCACGTCCTTCATCACGACGACGGCGTCCCCGAAGAGAACAACCTGTGCCTGGTGGCCCGCCTCTACTGCCCCGTTGGCGGCCAAGAACGGGAGTACCGCCTTGGTGGGGTTCTCCGAGCCGTTGGTGCTGAAATAGAGAAGTGTTGCCATGCCTTCCCCCCTGCTCTAGGTTCGGTCACCTATGGTAGACAATACTGGGGAGCCAGTATAAAGTCAACTACTCCATTGTATGATGGGCTG
>JBHIBI010000207.1:0-2438 GCA_046758985.1 Dehalococcoidia bacterium | reverse complement strand
GCCTGCCCCAGGGCGTTGTTGATCTTGTGGGCCCCGGTGTGGGCCAGGTCCTCGCGCTTGAGGTAGATGCGTGCCCCACTGTAGTGGCGGGTGAGGTTGGCGGCGAAGAAGAGGGGGGTGGGCCGGCCGGCGTAGCTATGCAGCAGTCCGTCCAGCTCCCGCTGGAAGGCGGAGTCAGCCTGGGCCTGGCGGTAGGCCTGCTCCAGCTCCTCCAGGGCAGTCATAAGGGTCTCGGGGGCGAAGCGACCGCCGTACTCTCCGAAGCGGCCGCGCAGGTCGGGCCAGGCGTACTCGCCGGTCACGCCGACCCCCTGGCTACGGCGAGGCATGGGCCCCCTCCGCCTCCCGCACAGCGGCGATGAAGGCGCGGACCTTCGCCGGGTCTTTAGCGCCGCCGGTCTCCACGCCGCTGGAGACGTCCACCCCCCAGGGCCGGACGGTGCGCACCGCCTCCTGCACGTTCTCCGGGGTGAGGCCCCCGGCCAGCAGGAACCGGTGCTGCCGGGCCAGCTCCCGGGCGATGGCCCAGTTGAAGGTGCGTCCGGTGCCACCCCGCACCCGTTCGTCATAGCGGTCCAGCATGGCCAGATACCCGCTGACCTCCACGGCCTGGAGCCGCTCAGAGGCCGCCGCGACGACCTCCTGCTCCGGATGGCGGTCGTCTATGTGCAGCACCTTCAGCACCGGCAGGCCCACCTGGGCGCAGTAGTCCAGGGACTCGCTGCCGCAGAGCTGGACGGCGTCTAGGCCGCAGCTTTGGGCGGTGCGCTGCACCTCCTCCAGGGGCTGGTCAGTGAAGAGCCCCACCAGCCGGGGCCCGCCGGGGCCCCACTCCTGCCGGAAGGACTGGACCATCTGGTAGGCACGCTCCGGCTCCAGCCAGTGGCGGCTCTCGGCGGCCAGCACCAGCCCCACGAAGTCGGCCCCCGCTTTGGCGGCGGCGATGATGTGGGACACCTCCTGGACGCCGCAGATCTTGATCTTGGTCATGCCTTCACCCTCTTCGGCCCTTCGACAGGCTCAGGGCACCGCAGGCTCAGGGTGACACTCAGGGCGTCGCCTGGAACCCTGGCAGGGCCGACACATCGGCCCTGCACCCCCAATTGTACAGGGCTTGTCGTGTGCCTATGGCTGCCTCTCACGGGCGGGGCTGCCCGCCAGCTCCCGCACCTTGGCGGCCACATCGGGGGCGGTAACCAGGGCCTCGCCTACCAGCACGGCGTGGACCCCTAGCCGCCGGGCCCACTGTACCTCCTGGGCGCTGGTGATGCCGCTCTCGGTGACGATGACCCTGCCCCGTGGTATCAGCGGCACCAGCCGCTCCGTCACCGACCGGTCGGTGTGAAAGGTGTGCAGGTCACGGTTGTTGATGCCGATGACCTCGGCACCCGCCTCCAGGGCCGTTTGGAGCTCCCCCTCGTTGTGCACCTCCACCAGGCATTGCATCCAGAAGCGGCCGCTCAGCTCCAGCAGCTCCCGCAGAACCGGCGTCTCCAGGGCGGCGACGATGAACAGGATGGCGTCGGCACCCCAGGCCCGGGCCTCGTAGACCTGGTAGGGATCGAGGATGAAGTCCTTGCGCAACACGGGCACCCGGTAGGGGGCCACCGCCTCCCGGACCATTCCCAGATGCTCCAGGGTGCCCTCGAAGTGGCGGTCGGTGAGCACCGAGATGGCGGCGGCGCCGTGCTCGGCGTAGGTCCTGGCCAGGGCCACCGGGTCGAAGTCGGGGCAGAGGAGCCCCCGGGAGGGCGACGCCTTCTTCACCTCGGCGACGAGGCGGACCCGCTCGCCCCAGAGGGCCCCCGAGAGGTTCAAGGGCGGCGGCTGCTCGGCGATACGCCGCTCCAGCTCCTCCAGGGGGGTCTCCGCCTTGTGGCGGGCCACCTCCTGCCGCTTGGCCTTCAGGATCTCTTCCAGGATGGTGCTCATGGCCCTTATCTCAGAGTGCGGCTCAGCTCCACCAGCTTCTCCAACCGCTGGAGGGCCTCGCCGCTGTCGATGACCTCGGCGGCTAGTTGCACCCCCTGGCGCAGGTCGTCGGCCCGTTCCGCCGCCACCAGCACCGCAGCGGAGTTCAGCAGCACTACGTCGCGCAGGGGACCCTGTTTGCCCTGGAGCAGCTCTTTGAGGGTAGCGGCGTTTTCTTCGGCAGAGCCGCCCTTGAGCTCCGAGAGGGGCACGCGGTGCAGACCGGCGTTCTCCGGGTCTACGGTGAAGCTGTGGACTCTCCGGTCCTTCACCTCCCACACCCGGGTGGGGCTGCTGAGGGTCATCTCGTCCAGGCCGTCCTCCCCGTGGACCACCCAGGCCCGGTAGGTGTCCAGCAGGTTGAGCACCCGGGCCAGCTTCTCCCCCACGGCGGCGCTGGCCACTCCTACGAGCTGCACCTGGGCTCCGGCGGGGTTGGTCAGGGGGCCCAGCAGGTTGAACACCGT
>JBHIBI010000206.1:0-2440 GCA_046758985.1 Dehalococcoidia bacterium | reverse complement strand
CCCCGGCCACGCCTCTCAGCCGTTAGCGGCGTGGGGAGCCTCCGAAGCCTGGACCCCCTCTCCGCTCCCCGGGGCCCTGGCCGTAGCGGGGGCCACTGGGCCGGGGCCCGCTCGGCCGGTAAGGCTGAGGGGCTCCGCGACGCATTCCCGGCCCCTGCTGGCCTCCCTGGTAAGGGCGGCGAGGTGGGGGCCGACGGTCAGGCGGCCTCTGCCGCGGTGCATACGGTCTTTCTCGCGTCTCCTGGGACTCCCTACCGTCTCCCGTGATGGCCCTGCGCGAGAGGTTGATCCGACCCAAGGAGTCGACCTCTGTGACCATCACCGTCACCTCCTGGCCGACCGTGACATCCTCTTCCAGGTCGCCCAGGTCCACGTTCCGCACCAGCCCATCCTTACCGGGTAGAATCTCCACGAAAGCGCCGAAGGAGGTGAGCCGGGTGACCTTACCGGTGAACACGTCACCCACTGTGACCTCCTTGGTCAGGCTGAGGACCCGGTCCATGGCCTTCTGGGCCTGCTCCTCCGAGGGAGACCCGATGACGACGACGCCCTGATCGTCCACATCCACGGTGGCCCCGGTCTCCTCAACAATGGCGCGGATAGTGCGGCCCCCCGAGCCGATCACCGCACCGATCTTCTCCACGGGGATGACCAAGCGGAACAGCCTGGGGGCGTAGGGGCTGAGGTCGGGTCGGGCCGAGGGGAGTACCTCCAGCATCCGGTCCAGGATAAAGAGACGAGCCACTCGGGCCTGCTCCAGGGCGTTCTGGAGAATATCGTATCGCAGACCCCTTGCCTTGATGTCCATCTGGAGGGCGGTCACGCCCTTGGCGGTACCCGCTACCTTGAAGTCCATGTCCCCCAGCATATCTTCGATGCCTTGGATGTCGGTGAGGACGGCGTGCTGGCCCTCTTCACCCATGACCAGGCCCATAGCCACCCCCGCCACCGGTGCCTTGATGGGCACCCCGGCGTCCATCATGGCCAAGGTGCTCCCACAGACACTGGCCATGGAGGTGCTACCGTTGGAGCTGAGCACCTCCGAGACCAGGCGAATGGTGTAGGGGAAGTCGTCCTTGCTGGGGAGGGTGGGGAGCAGGGCCCGCTCCGCCAGGGCTCCATGGCCAATCTCGCGACGCCCTGGGGAACCGACGCGCTTGACCTCGCCCGTGGAGTAGGGGGGGAAGTTGTAGTGATGCAGAAACCGCTTGCTCTCCTGGGGGCTGAGGGTATCCAGCCGCTGCTCCATACTGGGGGATGCCAGGGTAGCGATGCTGAGCACCTGAGTCAGTCCCCTGATGAAGAGGCCGGAGCCGTGGGTCCGGGGGAGGATACCCACCTCGCATTGTATGGGCCGGATCTCCTCCGGCTGCCGTCCATCGGGGCGGATGCCCTTTTCGAGGATCCGGGCCCGAACCAACCGCTTCAGGATGTCCTGAAAGGCTTTGGCTACCTCGCGGGCGTCGTACTCCTCGGTCAGGCGCTCCTTCACCTCCGCCTCCAGCGCGGCGAGGGCGGCCTCCCGCTCGATCTTATCCTCGCCGGCCTCGAGGATGGCCTGGAGCCGACCGTTGAGCTGGCTGCTCACCGCAGCCTCTACAGCGGATGCCCGGTCGGTGTCGTGGGGCAGGTCGATCTTGGGCTTGCCCGCCTGACGCGTGAGGTCATCGATCATCTCGATGACCTGCAGGTTGACCTCTTGCCCCCGGCGGATGGCCTCCAGCATAACCCCTTCGGGAACCTCCCAGGCCCCCGCCTCCACCATCATCACGGCGTCGCGGGTGCCCGCCACCACCAGGTGGACGTTGCTGGTCTCCAGCTCCTCAAAGGTGGGGTTGATAAGCCACTGGCCGTCTTTCGAGCCCACCCGGGTGGCTGCTACCGGGCCCTCCCAGGGAATGTCGGAGAGGGAGAGGGCAGCCGAAGCCCCGATGATGGAGAGTACCTCGTGGGCATTCTGCTGATCGGTGGAAAACACAGTGACCACCACCTGAATGTCGTTGCGCAGGCCCTTGGGAAACAGCGGCCGGATGGGCCGGTCAGTGAGCCGGGCAGTGAGGGTGGCTTCCTGACTGGGCCGGCCCTCCCGGCGAAAGAAACTGCCGGGGATCTTGCCCATGGAGTAGTGACGCTCCTCGACATCCACAGTCAGGGGCAGGAAGTCGATGCCCTCTCTGGGATGGTCAGCCATACAGACGGTGGCCAGGACCATGGTGTCGCCATAGCGTACAGTGACGGCGGCGTTGGCCTGAAAGGCCAGCTTCCCCGCCTCGATGTTCAGGGTGCGGCCCGCGATATCGCGCTCAACTCGGTAAACCATAAAAGTTACACGTCCTCCCTTTGATGTTCACAACGGAACAAGAGAAAAGCACCCCGCTGGAAATAGGGGTGCTACTTCCGCAACCCGAGCTCTGCGATCAGGGCCCTGTACCGGTCCACG